>DASPVU010000238.1:0-8036 GCA_035622215.1 Myxococcota bacterium
GCGAACTTTTATTGACCCCTTGAAGGCTAACCGCTTTTTAGGTGGTGACGGAGCCTTCATGCGAATCGAAAAGAAGATCGAGTTAATCAATAAATTCCAAAAGCATCCCACCGATACCGGTTCCTCGGAAGTACAGATCGCACTCTTGTCGGAACGTGTGACTGCCTTAACCGAGCATATGCGCATTAACAAGAATGATCATCATTCTCGTCGGGGTCTTTTGAAGATAGTTTCCAAGCGGAGAAGACTGCTCAACTATCTAAAAGATAATGAGTTCGAGCGCTATAAGAATATAGTTTCTGAGTTAGGATTACGTAAATAATTTTATTTGATGGATTATGGATCGCAGGCAAAGGATGATAACAAGTGCGCGAAGCTCAGCAATTGATGCATAACAGTGACAAATTTCATAGAAGTGAGGCTCATATCGCGAAAGAGCCTTTTATCTTTGAAAGTGGACGATTTGCCAAACAGGCTCTCGCGGCGGTGTGGGCACGTTGGGGGGATTCTATTGTTTTGGTGACGGTTTGTTCAGGAAAAGCCAGAGAGGGGACAAACTTTTTTCCTTTGACCTGTGAATATTTGGAAAAGACCTATGCCGCAGGAAGAATTCCTGGCGGCTTTTTTAAACGCGAGACCAAGCCGCGCGATGCGGAAATATTGAACGCAAGGATTATAGACCGGTCCATTCGCCCCTTGTTTCCCGATGGATATTTTGACGAAGTGCAAGTGATTGCCACCGTGGTTTCTCATGATGGTGTGCATGACACGGATGTCCTGTCGCTTAATGCGGCTTCTATGGCTCTCCACATAAGCGACTTGCCGTTTGCTTTGGTCAATGGCCCGATTTCCGGTGTGCGCGTCGGTCGGATACAGGGGAAATTGGTGGCTAATCCCACCATCGCCGAGCTTGCCAAATCGGATCTAGATATTATTGTTTCGTCTCACAAAGACGCCATCGTGATGGTGGAAGGCGGGGCCAACGAGCTTCTAGAAGGCGATTTGGTGGAGGCTTTGTTTTTTGCACAGCTTGAGGGGCTTAAAGTTATAAAAGCCTGCGAAGACATGCGTGCCCATCTAGGAAAAGACAAGCTGGTTTTTGATGTTAAAGAAATAGATCAGGACTTTTTTAAAAAGGTCCGTGCCGCTTGTCTAAATCTGGGTTTAAAAGAGGCATTGGCCACGAAGAACAAAATTGAGCGCTATAGCAAGATCTATGAATGTGAAGAAAATGTTGTAACGGAGCTAACCAAAGATTTAAGCCCGGAAGAAGCGACGGAGAAATCCGGACTCATTCGCTCTAATTTTTTTGATATTAAGAAAGAAGAGATGCGCAACGATGTCCTAACGACGAAGAAGCGCATTGATGGACGGGCTTACGATGAGATTCGTCCTATTTGTTGCGAAGTGGGTTTGTTGCCCAGAACCCATGGATCCGCCATGTTTACCAGAGGAGAGACCCAAGGTTTAGTGAGCGTTACTTTGGGAACCGGTGAAGATGAACAAAAGATTGATAGCCTAACCGGTGAATCTTTCCGCAAGTTTATGCTTCATTATAATTTTCCGCCGTTTTGTGTCGGTGAGGCGCGGATGTTACGGGGTACTTCTCGACGGGAAATAGGGCATGGAGCCTTGGCCGAGCGCGCTGTTAGTCGTATGTCGCCGCTCGACGACGATAGCTTTCCTTATACCATTAGGATTGTGTCGGAGATCTTGGAGAGCAACGGTTCTTCGTCGATGGCGACGGTGTGCGGAGCAACTTTGGCTATGTGGGATGCTGGTATCAAGTTGAAGGCTCCCGTTGCCGGTATCGCTATGGGCATGATTAAAGAGGGCGATCGAGTAGCAGTACTGAGCGATATTTTGGGTGACGAAGATCATTTGGGCGATATGGATTTCAAAGTCTGCGGCACAGAAAATGGTGTGACCGCAATTCAGATGGATATCAAAGTAGATGGTTTGTCCAAGGACATTTTGTCGCAGGCCTTGGAACAGGCGCGATTTGGCCGGCTGTATATTCTTTCCGAGATGAAAAAAGTTTTGCCGAAGGAGAGGGATGAGATTTCGCCCAATGCTCCGCGAATTTATCGCTTTCGTATTAATCCAGACAAGATCAGAGATGTCATCGGTCCAGGTGGCCGCGTGATTCGAGATATTGTCGCCCGTTCCGGTGCTAAGGTAGAAGTCACCGACGACGGCACCGTTCAAGTTGCAGGAGTGGGCAAACAAAGTGTTGATACCGCCGTTAGGATTATCGAAGACTTGACACGGGAAGCCGAAATTAATCGTGTATACAAGGGACTGGTTCGCCGGGTGCTGGATTTTGGCGCTTTCGTTGAGTTATTTCCCGGTACCGAAGGCTTATGTCATATCTCTGAACTATCTGATAAGCGCGTAGAACAGGTGACCGACGTTTTGCAAGAAGGCGACGAAGTAAACGTGGTTGTCCTTAGTATTGATCGAGATGGCAAGATTCGCCTAAGCCGCAAAAAGGCCATGGGTAAAAAGCCAGGCGAAATGATTTAAGATCGCTACTCAGAGGGTGCCTTCAAATGGCTATTTTTGATTTTTTCGTTGTCGTTTTCGTGCTCGGGTCCTCATGTATGTCCATATACATTGCGGCCCTGCGCGCGAAAACTCCTAGAAAAAATTCAAAAATAGCCATTTGAAGGCACCCTCTTACTTCCTGGTGTCATGATGAGAAAACTGGTGGTTTCCAAGGAAACTTTCGCGGTGCTTTTGGCCGCTTTGTCGTTTTTTTATTCTTTTGCGGTGCCGGCTGATGAAACGCTCAGATTAGTGTTAAGCGCTGGGGCTTTGTTGGATCAAAGCCCCGCTTTTTATGATTCTCGAATTTTTGCGGGCGCTAATGATGGGAGTCCACCGTTTGACATCGCCCATATCGGCAGAGCCTTTGTGTTTGGTCGCACCATCATTTATGCACCCGAAGGCCTGGCTGCGCTTGATGTGGTAACAGAACCCACCGACGAAAAATCCGGGATAGCCACGGGTTTTGTTGGTCCAAGCTTCCGAGGATTTTCGTTAAAAGACGAGCTTTCGGAATCAGCGAAGCGATATCTTGGTGCGGGAGTTTTCACCTACAATTACGAAATACGCACCATTAAGCAGAAAGCTGTCTATGCCTTTGCGTTATCAGACAAGACGAAGCCCGCGTGGCCAAAGCCGGGAGATGACCTGCAAGAAATTCGGGCAGTGCGCCTTCACGACGCTCGCGGTTCGGAACAACTGGTGGTGGCACGAAATGTGGGGGACCTTAAGGACCGTCTAGGTCTCGTGGACCACGTCCTTGCTCGCAATGTCAAGCCGACGGCCTTTATAGAACTTGGCGGTAATCACGGCGACAATGGCATTATCCCCAAGGAAAAGATCGATGCACTTCTTAGGCGCAAACCGGCTGCGGTGTTTTTAGGAAGCGGTGAAATGGCTTCCTTGCTCATGCCTGATAGCCATATCTCGTTGCTCAACGGCATTTATCCGTTTGCCGATAAATTTCATCAAAGCGTCCATATCAACGAGAGCCAAGTGGATTTCTGGTCGGCTACGTTTGATGAAAAACTGTGGCCGCTCTATCAGCGGCTTGGCAAGGCGAAGAGTCTTTCAGAAGAAATCGTCGACATGACCGCTCATACGACGGATTCGAAAAAAGCTCTGAATATCGTCAGAGTTTTTTCTGAGGACGCAGCGATGGATGCCGCCAAATCGGTTTTTGTAGACTTGGTGTTGCTGATATCTAAGGACCCGTACACGCCGCTAGCAACAGGAGAGACCGTTGACCTAGCTAGGCCGTTGGGATACGCGGAAATAGCTCCCATAATCAGAGTCTCTTATCTTGACATTACTGAAGTGCAAATATTTTCCTGGTCGCCATTCACTATCCAGCGTATAGAAATTAAGCGTCATCCCATTACCGATGATGGACCAAAGGCGCGCGATGTTGCTGAACGAGCAAGCCCAGTGGCCGGCCCGAGCCTTCCGGATCTCTCGGTTCTTTACCAGGCAAAGGAGCGGAAATGGCGGGCGCAGGATTTCGAGCGGGTCTTGGGCGGCATTATCCTGGGCTCGACTTCGGCAGATGTGGCGTTTTTTGAAAAGATGTCTATCACCACACCCATCAGCGGGGATATCCCCTTCGATGTGGCAAAGCGTCTGCTTAGTCTTCCGGGAAATGTCGTCGCGATTTCGCTTTCGGGCAAGCTCCTTAAAAGCCTGTTGAAAAACAAAATTTTTAATAGGGATTTGGTGGCGTATGGCGTAGACGCTAAGAGCGCGACGATTGGTGGCAGAGCGATAAATACTAGTGAGAAATACTCCCTTGCTTTAAGCGAGTCCGCCTTACTGAAAATATTCGGTATTGCCGTGAGGGGAGGGCTAGGCGAGGAATACGCCATTCGCGCGCCCTTTATCGAGCCCATCTATGGCAACATTACGGATTTATATTTTATAGCGGGCCCGAAAATGGTTTCGACCAATGATGCTACCGAGGAAGTGGACGGAGCTTTGAAAAAAGTTTCCTCGGCGATATCTGTTAGCGAGATGGTGCGAACCTTTCTGTTGTCCAACAACCCGGAAGCCATTCGGACATTGATCGATGATGCCTCTGGTCGCCCGCACCATGTGGTGACCCTCGACCTGACATATCTCGATCTGGGATTAAGCAAGAACGTAACCAATAGTCTTTATGAAGGCTATGTGGAAAACAAGGTTCTTCCCATGGGCCGCGGCAAAGTTCCCCCATGGGCTCATGTGTTTATCTTCGCCAAGACTGAGCTGAACTATGACGCACCAGATTTGATCACGTCGTTGACTGGTGAAATAAAATATATGCACACCAATTTTCAGGAGAAGCCAGAAAAGGATAAGACCAAGCTGGGCTTAAAATTCCGCCTGCCCTGGGAGCGAAGTTTTTTTAAAGATAGTAGTATTGTGCTTTCGCCTATCATGGAAAATCTCTATGAAACCAAGCTTGCGCCGCACTTTTTTTCCAATCATGAAAAGCTCCCAATTCGTACTCAAAGAACTGAATCTCTACTGGGTTTCAACGTGGATTTCACTAAATTGGGCTTCAATATGGATTTCGGTGGGGCCATGGTAGTGGACTACACCCGCACCAATACGGTTAATGCCTTGGATTTTGGTCCTGCACTCAATTTTTTTAGCAAGTGGTCGCTCGTTGGACCTTTGGAGTTAAGTTCTAAGATTACTTCCTATTATCTCTTCCCCTTGCCCAATAATTCTGCCAGTAAGAAGCTGGCCTTTGGGGTGGAAGGTACAGTGTGGCTTCGACTGATGCGATTCTACGATTTTAGTGTCTCGGCCATGAGCGATTTTTTGATTGTCACCTTGCAAGAAACACCTAAAGATTTTGCCGTGAGCTCAATTTTTGGCTTAACTATTTCTTATGGTAGGCTATTTCGTCTATTCGGCTAGAGGGTGTCTTCAAATGGCTATTTTTGATTTTTTCGTTGTCGTTTTCGTGCTCGGGTCCTCACGTATGTCCATATACATTGCGGCCCTGCGCGCGAAAACTCCTAGAAAAAATTCAAAAATAGCCATTTGAAGATACCCTCTACTTTTGTCTTGCGGCACACATGGCAAAAAAACCAAGGGCAAAACCAGCGCCAAAAGCCCAGGAGCTCTCCGCATTAGAGAAGGAGCTTTTCCTAAGTGCTTTTTATCAGGGCGAAGTGGTGCCCGAGAAAAAGCATGAGAAGAAAAAGCCAGAGCCAGTTGAAACTTTCACACCGGCGCTCGACATTGACGAGCGCGATGTTTTTTTAGAAGCAGTCAACCAACAGACTATTCTGTGGACACCAAAAGATGAAGACCGTTTTTCTGGTGCGGCTAGAAGAGTAAAGCAAGGAAAAAGACGCAACCTGGTGGACGCCAAGCTTGATCTTCATGGCATGTTCGCCAAAGATGCCGTTAAAGCGCTGTTTCGATTTCTTGACCGCGAGAAGCAACGTGGTAGCCGAACGGTGTTGATTGTTCACGGCAAGGGTGAGGGAGTTTTAAGAGAAGCGGTAAGGTCTTGTCTGTCTACTCATCCCGCTGTGGATGATTTTTTGGGGGCAGAGGCCAAGCTGGGTGGTGCTGGCGCGATTTTGGTGCGCATGAATCGCAAGCCTCCCCCGTGATATGGATATTTTTATGCGATCGATTAGAGATTCCTTCCTATTTGTTTTTTTCTTTCTTTTACCCAAGAACTGTATTTCATGCCTCGTGGGTCGATTGGCGAGTCTATCTTTGCCTCGTGCCATAACCCTTGTCATCATCAAAGGCTTTTGTCGGCGTTATCGGGTCGATGTGCATGAAGCGGAAAAGCCGCTCGATCAGTACAAGACGTTGCAGGAATTTTTTACCCGAAAACTTAAGCCTAAGCTTCGACCCATATCCAAGACTAGTAATATCATTGCCAGTCCCTGCGATGGCGCCTTGCAAGTGGCTCACCGCATCAGTGACGGGCTTTTGTTTCAAGCTAAAGGACGTACATATCTTCTCAAGGACCTTTTGCAAAACGAAAGCTTGGCCTACCGTTTTGCCGGTGGCCTTTTTGCGACCTTATATTTGTCGCCGAGGGATTATCATCGCTTTCACGTGCCGATAAGCGGTGAAATTATCGACACCATCCACGTGCCGGGTTCCTTATGGCCGGTGAACCCGTGGGCCGTACGTAATGTTAGGAATTTATTTTGTCAAAACGAGCGAGTTATTACGCTTATCAAAGAACCCGAGCGCAATTTATTGCTGGCACACATAGCGGTGGGTGCCACCATGGTGGGGAAGATTGAGCTTGCGTATTGCGACCTTTCGCCCATGAGCCATCATCGATCAAAAGCAGTGACTGCCATGGCGCATCCGCCAATTTCTGTGACCTTAGGGCAGGATCTCGGCAAATTTATGTTTGGCTCCACGATTATTTTGTTGTGTGAAGCAGGCCTCACCAACGGCTTTTTGCCAGCTGCGCCCTCTTCAGTGAGAGTGGGTCAGGTGTTGGCGCGCCTGGCATAGTGTATAGTGATGACAACAGACAAGGGTAAAACGCATGGGTAAATGGGCGTGGACAGACAAGTTAAGTGGCACAGGAAAACCCGCTCTGCCAAAGCTGTTATCGGCCTTACTTATTGGTCTTTCTGTTCTTATTCTCATATTGGAGTTTTTCTATGACTTAAAGCGAGAAACCTTACTACAAAAAGTGGTTATGTGGCTCGATTATGGGCTGGTCTTTTTGTTTTTCGTCTCCGTTATTAGGCGAGTTCTATATAGCAAATATAAGCTCTTTCAGCTGCTTGCCCGCGAGAAAGCCGATTCGGCTTATGTGTTGCTGATCGTGGCCTGTCTGTTTATTCCACGCTTGGCGGCAGGGCTCGTAATTTTTCGCCTATTGATCGCGCTTTTCATGAAGTTTCTTGATACCCAGGTGGGTGCGAAATTGCTGTCGAGCATAAGTTGGCGGCCGAGCCAGACTCTCGCCATAAGCTTCGTCGCATTGATAGCGGGTGGCACCATTTTATTGACCTTTCCTGCGGCCACCACAGATGGCAAGGGCGCGCCTTTGATCAACGCTCTTTTCACTATGACGTCGGCGAGCTGCGTGGCGGGCCTCACAGTGTACGACATCGGCGCGGCATTTACCCGCTTTGGCCAAGCTGTGATCTTGTTTGGTATGCAGGTTGGCGGCTTGGGCATCATGCTTCTCTCAGCCGCGTTTGCTGTCTTAGTTGGCGGAAATATCCCATCTCGGCGGCAAGCCGGGTTGAGGGAGGTTTTAGATATATCGCGACCCGAAGGTTTAAGAAGGTTGATTCGCGCCGTGACGGCAACCACGATCATCACTGAATTCGTCGGTGTAGTTTTGCTGTTTTTTTTGCTGCAAGATGAGATACCGCGCATATCGGATCGGCTTTGGTGGTCGGTTTTTCATGTGGTTTCAGCCTTTTGCAACGTGGGAATGTCTCTTTCGCACGACTCCCTTATACCGTTTGTCAACGATACAGCCATCCTGTTGGTATTCATGG
>DASPVU010000239.1:0-8684 GCA_035622215.1 Myxococcota bacterium
CAGGCCAAGCCCCAAAATACCCACGGATTTAGCTTTGGCCTTGCCCAAGGTCGACGTTATGAAGCTTTGGCCTTCATCGGCGCTAAAGCCTTCGTCTTTGGCGCCGCTCACCAAATAGCCCAAGACCTGCCCATCGAGCTCCTTAATAACCTCACCAATTTCAAATAGATTGGTCTTTTGGGTCTTTTCATTACTCTTTGCTGTACTATTGGGAAGCTTGAAAGTAAGGCCAATTAATAAGTCGCTAATGCCCGCTAGGTTTCCGGGCTTTTGCAATGCAATCTTCATAATTTCCTCGGAGGCTATGCCCAATGCGGGCAAGCTTCGCTGTAGTGGCATTTATTTCAATTGAAAAGAGGTTGATGTTGACCCACCGATCAAATCAAAATCATAGATCTGACTTGCTCCCAAAATGGGAGCATGATATATACTTATGAATGCGAGTCATTGCGATAAAAATGCTCAGCGATTTTTGGCGAAAACCTGGCATGGAAGATGCGGAGCAGCCGTTAAAATCCTGGTACGCTGAAGCCGTAAAAGCTAACTGGCGTAGGCCTAGCGACATAAAAGAGCTCTATCGCCATGCAAGTTTTGTCAAAGATCGGGTGGTTTTCAATATTGCGGGCAATAAATATCGTCTGGTCGTTTTTGTCCGATATTGCTCGCGCACCGTTTATATTCGTTTTGTTGGTACCCATAAACAATGTGACAAAATAGATGTAGAGGAGGTATAATATGTATATTAAACCTATAAGAACGAAAGCGGATTATAGTAATGCGTTAAGGAATATTAATAAGTTATTGGGTGCCAAACCAAAATCACCACAAGCGGACGAGCTTGAAGTATTAACCGTTCTTGTAGAAGATTATGAAAGAAAGCACTTCCCAATTGATCCACCAGATCCGATTGAGGCTATTAAGTTTCGCATGGAGCAAATGGATTTAAGCAAGAAGGATTTGGAAGCGTGCATAGGTTCCCGAGCTAGAGTTTCTGAAATCCTTAACCACAAGCGACGTCTTACCCTCACCATGATTAGATCACTCCATAACCGGCTCGGTATACCTGTTGAGGCGCTGATCGGCTAACTGCAACTATAGAGCAAAAGACCTACGAGATTTATTGGAGTGCCCCGCTTACTGACCCTTTCAGGCCAATTTTTATCAATTTTGTCCCACGTATCCTGAGACATATGGGTTTTTGCAATGTAATCTTCATAATTTCCTCGGAGGCCATGCCCAATTCGGGCAAGCTTCGCTTTAGTGGCATTTATTTCAATTCAAAAGAGGGCAGTGCGGTTATGGGTGAACGGCAATCAAAAATTCTTGGCGGAACCATGCTCATTGCAGGTACGAGTATTGGTTCAGCAATATTGGCGATGCCGATTATGACTGGACTGTTTGGGTTTTTGGGGACCATCGTCATCATGATTGCCTGCTGGCTCTTCATGTACTGGACAGCCACCCTTATCCTGGAAGCCGTTTTACAATTTGACGACGGGGCAAGTTTTATTAGCATGGCCCGTGCGGCACTCGGAAAGCTGGGTGCAGGCGTCACTTGGTGCACATTTTTATTTCTTTTCTACTCTCTGGTAGCGGCCTATCTTCGGGGAAGCGGTCATATAATGATCGACGCTCTCGAAGGCATCACGCAAATCGAATTGCCCAAATACTTTGATATATTACCCCTGCTGATCATCTTTGCCCCCTTCATCTATTTTGGTTTGTCCATCGTTGATCACCTAAACCGATATCTGATGATAGGAATGTTTCTCACCTATGGCGTCATTATTATTTGGTTAATTCCTCTCATCCAGCCCGATAGGCTGTTATACGTGAATTGGTCGTTTTCCTTGCTGTCGTTTTCTGTTGTGGTTACGAGCTTTGGCTATCACAATATTATTCCAACCCTGGTCACCTATCTTGAGAGAGACGTAAAGAGCATCAAGGCCTGTCTATTTTTCGGCAGCTTCATTCCTCTGGCGCTCTATGTGATTTGGGAGCTCGCAATTTTAGGCACGCTGCCGGTAAATGGACCCCATGGCTTGGCGCAAGCGTTTAAAGCAGATCAGCCCTTGGCGAGGTTATTAAGATTCGCAGTTCAAAGCGATTTTATTTCGGCGCTAGCGCAAGGATTTTCCATTTTTGCCATCGTCACGTCGTTTTTGGGCGTGGCACAAGGGCTTTTCGATTTTCTCAAAGATGGTTTAAGGGCGGGCACTTCGCACAGTATGCGAATTCTCGCCTTCTTTTTGACCTTTTTACCTCCAGTGTTATTGATCTTAGTGTTCGAGAGCGGTTTTATCGCCTTGCTGGAATATGCGGGCGCCCTAGTCGCCATAATCCTCGGCATCATACCCATACTGATTGTTTGGAGTTTGCGTTCCAAAAAAGGCAAGGCTCTAGAATACCGTGCTCCGGGCAATCGCCTTGCCCTAGCTTTGGGAATCGTATTTTTTGCCTTTGTCGTTATGCTCGTGGTGTTGAAAAACGCGGGCCTCATCAGCTTCAACGTTGATCAATTGATCTAATCGATATCTTCTAACTCTTCTTCTAGATCTAGCCCGGGTTTCACGCGGTCGATTTCCCTTAACAGGAGGCCTCGGACTTCGTCTTTGGTGAGATTTGATGAAGTCTTGAAGCCATCTTGCAGAACGGTTTGCGCAGCCAGGCGCTTTTTTTGTGCGAGAGCCACTACTTCGCCTTCAATGCTATCTTCTGCAATCACTCTGATAACATGGACCGTTTTCTTCTGACCGATGCGGTGAGCTCGATCGATGGCTTGATCCTCCACGGCAGGATTCCACCATGGATCAGCAAAAATCACCGTATCAGCCTGGGTTAAGGTTATACCTGTCCCACCCGCCTTTAGACTGACCACTATCATGCGAGGGCCATGTTCACTCTGAAAGGATTTCACAATCTCATCGCGATTCACCGAGCTGCCATGAAGCCAGGCCGCTCCTCTTTCATCAAGTTCTTTGGCTAAGGAAACAATGTATTCCTGCATTTTTAGAAACTGAGAATAAATGATGATCTTGCGGCCCATCTCGAGACATTCTGCCATGATTTCTTTCAAGGCGATTAGTTTTCCCGATTGTTCGCTAGGAATATCTTTTCCTAATATGAGGGAGGGATGGCAACAGATTTGACGCAGTCGGGTAAGAGCCGACAACAGAGAAAAATGAGTCTCGCCATTTCTTTGAACGTCCGCCGTCATACTGGCAAAAATCGATCCACTCATTTGGTTTACATATTTGCGATAGAGATTTTTTTGTTGCGCGGTTAGCTTGCAATGCACAATGCTCTCTATCTTGGGCGGAAGTTCACTTTCAACTTCAGCTTTGCGCCGTCTCATAACGATCGGAGACAAGAGCGCTTTAAGGCCAAGGGCCGTAGTGCTATCCCCCGATTCAATGGGATGAACGAATTGCTTTTCAAAACGCGGCCGCGGGCCAAGTATGCCATCTTCAACACAATCGAGAATGTTGTAGAGATCGTTCAAATGATTTTCTATGGGTGTGCCGGTAAGCGCGATCCGATGGTCGCAGTTGATGGCCTTCGCAGCCTTAAAGCTGTCTGTCTGCTGATTCCTCACATATTGGGCCTCATCAAGAACGAGAGTGGAAAAAGTCATGGACTTAAGCTTGGTGCCAAAATCTCGTCGCAAAATGGCATAGCTAGTAATCACCACATCGCATTTTGCAAGATCTGAATCTTCGATATTTCTTTCAGGACCATGCCATTTCATTGTGGACAAACTTGGCAAATGAGTGCGTGCTTCTTCCTGCCAGACATCGATAACGCTGGTGGGGCAAACTACCAGCGCCGGCTTTTTCACGTGAGAAAACTCCTTAAGTCGCGCTAGATGGGCGAGCACCATTAAGGTCTTTCCTAAACCCATTTCGTCACCCAAAAGCCCACCAAGTCCCGAACGATGCAAAGCAGAGAGCCAGGAAACCGCATCGTGCTGATAGGGACGCAGGACAGTAACCAAGCCACTAGGCAATCTACGATCGGCTGTTTCTTCCTTAACGGAATAGTTCATAAGAAAATGGTAAAGCTTGGGTTCAGCATCAATTTCTAGCACATCCCCAAAACTATTGAGCAAAAGCGCGATTTGAGCGACCGATTTACTCTTAAATTGGTCGGGCTTTTCTAAGCCCAGGGTTTCAGCAAAATAATTAATGCTGGTGAGAATCTGTGGATTGAGCACGACTAAATGGTCTTCATCGAGAATCAGGACGTTTTCCTTGGCCTGGGCGAAAACCTTAAAACCAGCCTCGGTCTTGTCAAATTCATCGGATATACCCAAAGCGGTATCCACTCTTTTTGGCCTTTCCTCTGAAGAGCGCAGCAGCAACGTTAGCTTTTGACCGAGTTCTATTATGGTTGGGCGGGCGTGGTCGTCAAGCTTGATAAAATTAGGCAAGCGTCCCTTTTCGCTGATGGTCTTTAAAAGCTTAAATGCGTCATCACCAACCAATTCAAAACCGTCATGAAGCCGTGCTGGGCTTGCGCCTAATTGATAGAGAAAATTTCTTGCCGCCGTTTCTTTTGCCGCTGGTCTTTTTAGGAGGGTAGGTATGTCAACATTATCCACGTATTTTTCTTCGTCGAGGCTATTAGGGGCAAGAACATGTATCGTAGGAATGGCACCGGTACTCTTTATTTCCACTTCGTCAGCGAAATTGCCATATGAAATCTGCGTGACTAAATGGGCTCGTGCGCACATCTTCTTGGCTAAATCATCAATATCGAGCAACAAGCGTAAGAGGATTTGGCTTGAATCGGATTCGTTTGCCACTTGGTCCAAGCACGAGAAATCAATGCCGAGCCGAGACAAGGCATAGAACATCTGCCGAGATTCCTTTTGACACAGACCCAATAATGGCAGGCTTGGGGAATTTACAATGGCTTCGGCTTCCATCTGGGTAATATGCGGTGCGATCAAATAGAGTTTAAGATCTTCATCGAGCACATGAGCGTTAACGTCGCCAAAAAACAGCGGTTTTTTTATTGGCTCCCCGCCTTCCTTCAACAAGGAGAATTCTATAGCAGCCTCTTTGGTGAAAGCATTCTTCAAAGAGGCTATGATGCGCGCTGTTTGTTTGGCGAAGCTGATGACTCCGCCGCCCACTATTTCAAACGGAATGGCCGCACAAAATGGTAAGAGGGTACCGAAGGCCAAATGGTCAAGAGAAAATTCTCCCCTAATCTTCAAAGGTTTGGCCATTTTTAAAAAGAGTTCGAGAACCTTCTGCTCCCGAGGCAAAATCAAATTGGCGTTATGGATGACATCATAGGGATCGCTGATGGAATTACTCTGGGCGCCAATGTGGACTCGGGCGTGGCAATTTTCGTTCTTTAGAGGAAGTTTATTAAAGGAAAACCACATCCTACTAGGGGATTGTCGAATTTCGTCACTCAAACGCAACCAAGAATAAGGGGGGTACTTCACAAAGCAACTCACTTAAATAAATAAAAACTTTAACAGTATAAGCTTACTAAACAAAAGGTCCAGGCCTTGGTAGTGTGCACACAAGGCGCACGCATTTGGGGTGAAGAGCGCGATGGAAGAAAAGCTAGTTTTACCATTGTTGAAAAGAGCTTGCGATATTTCGTTGAAGGCCTACGCACCCTATTCCGGATTTGGTGTGGGCTGCGCGGTTTTGCTAAAGGATGGCCGTATCATTGAAGGCGTCAACGTAGAAAACGCAAGCTATCCAGTGACTCTATGCGCTGAACGCGCGGCCCTGGCACAAGTGGTGACACAGGGTCTGATACACCTGGTTTCGGCAATAGCCATAGTCACGAAGGCGGTACCACCAGTATTTCCCTGCGGCATGTGTCGGCAGTTTATGGACGAGTTGCTGCCCAAAAACACCCCCATCATTGTTGGTGGTCACGATGGACAATGGCTTAAAAGCGACATCGCGGAGCTTTTACCCTATTCATTTAACAGAAATAGCCTAGAAGCGGAGCTTTGATTGATGGCTAATAAGGGAGTAAAGCTCACCCCCATGATGGAGCAATGGCACAAAGCCAAAGCGCAGCATCCCGATGCTATTTTACTATTTCGCATGGGGGATTTTTATGAGCTTTTCGGCCAAGATGCCATTACCGCAGCTCCCCTTTTAAACCTGACCCTCACCTCCAGGGACAAGGAAAAGTCCGGTCTTAAGATGGCTGGTTTTCCGTTTCATGCAGCGGAAAGTTATATAGTTAAGTTGATTGAGCAGGGACAAAAGGTCGCCATTTGCGAACAGCTGGAAGACCCCAAATTAAGCCGCGGCGTGGTGAGACGTGGCATCACCAATGTAATTACCCCCGGCACTGCCCTTGATACCGATGCAATAAATCTCGGAGAGTTTTCCTTTCTTCTGAGCCTTGCCTGTCATCAATCAGATATGGCGCTCTGCGCGCTCGACTTGGCAACGGCCACATTCAATGTCACTTCTTCCACAACCGTCGACAATATTATTCAAGAAGCTTTGCGGATAGCGCCCAAGGAATTGATCATATCGCGAGACGATGAAAGGGCTCTAGAACTTGGTGAGCGCTTGGCTAAAGAACTCCGGCAAAAAAAGCCCTTACGCATCGAAAGCCGGGAGGCGTTCAAACAAAATACGCGCGATCTTAGAACAATTTCTCTGGGCGAAGCAGAGCAAAAGGCAAGCCATCTGGTTTTGAACTATCTCGCTGAATTGAAGGGTAATTTGCCCACTCATCTTGATTGCCCACGAAAATACTCCATCGATGCTCAGCTGCTGTTAGACGCGCCAACGCGGGTTAATCTCGATCTTTTGCCCGAGAAGAAAGGTGAACGCCATAATCTATTCTCTATACTCGACGATGCAAAAACTGTGATGGGCAGAAGAGCACTGTATCAAACAATCAAAGCGCCCCCCACTGATATGGCGGAGATAGAGTTTCGCCACAACATTGTGGATGAGCTAAGTCGCCTGGAAAAAATCCGCGGGCTCATTAGAGACGTCTTGGCTCGATGTTATGACGTGGAGAAATTAACCGCGCTTTTGGCTTCGATGCGGATTAGCCCTAGAGGGTTGGCTCAACTACGCGACTCCTTAATTTCTGCGCAAGAGATCTTCTCATTGATCCGCATGTCGCCGGCCGATCACGTAAAAGGCCTGTTGCACGAAGTGCCCTACCTGGACGAATTGGTCAGGGAACTTGCGCAAGCTTTGGTCGAAGAGCCCCCCCTCAACCTGCGCGATGGCGGAGTGTTCAAAGAAGGCTATGACAAGGAATTGGATGAATTAAGAAGTCTGGTCGAAAGCGGCAGAGTTAGGCTTTTGGCGCTCGAGGATAAAGAGCGTCGAGAGTCGGGTATTCCATCGCTAAAAGTGAAATTTACTAGGGTTTTTGGTTATTATATCGAGATTACTCGCACCCATTTGGAAAAGGTCCCAGAACACTACCGGCGAAAACAAACCGTGGCTAACGGCGAGCGTTATGTAACTGAAGAGTTGAGCGAGCTCGAGCTTAAAATGAATAACGCGGAAGCCAACGCTCTGGCGCTTGAGGAAAGAAGGTTCCTCGAATTCACGAAAAACTTGAGCATCAGCGCACCATGGCTCGTCGGCCTGGGTCGGCTCATTGCCATGCTAGATATGCTGAGCTGTTTTGCTGAGCTTGCCAAAGTCCGTAACCTGGCGAGGCCAAAAATGCTTGAGGCTAAAGAGGGCACGGTAAATATCGTGCAAGGCCGCCATCCCATCGTTGAGGAGAATATGAGCAAAGATGGCGCCTATTTCGTGCCAAATGACGTTGTGCTCGATCGAAAAGGCTGTTCCCTCATGTTGATCACCGGGCCAAACATGGCGGGAAAGAGCACCATCATGCGCCAAGTGGCTCTGATACAGATTATGGCGCAAATAGGTTCTTTTGTGCCGGCGCGCGAAGCAACCCTTAGTATTTGCGATGCTATTTTTGCTCGTGTTGGTGCATCAGATGATTTATCCACTGGTCGTTCTACTTTTATGGTGGAGATGACCGAAACGGCGAGCATATTAAAAAATGCCACAGCTAACTCACTGATATTGCTTGACGAAATTGGCCGTGGCACGAGTACCTACGACGGATTGTCGATTGCTCAGGCAGTTGCCGAATATATTCACGATGAGCTAAAAACTCGCACGCTTTTTGCTACCCACTATCACGAGCTCACCAAGCTTCAAAAGCATTTGCGGGGGTTTAGAAATTTTCACGTGGAAATTGAGGACGGGGGAAGCGAAATCAGATTCTTATACTCCTTAAAGAGCGGGCCGTGTTTGAAGAGTTTTGGAATTCACGTAGCCAAATTGGCAGGTCTGCCAGGAACGGTTCTCGCGCGGGCGCACCAAGTGTTATCGACTCTTGAGGACGGAGTGGCACCCGCTTCCGTCATCGGGAAAGATCCCCACAGTCAGCTCGATCTGTTCTGTCAGGAAAGAAAGACAACGGAATCAAAAGAACTTATGGAAATCATTGATAAAATTATTCACATCGATGTTGGCCGCATCACGCCCTTACAGGCGCTCACCAAATTAGCGGCCTGGCAAACGATCTTACGCTCTAGATTCGCAGATCGGGAATCGACAACTGGCTCCCATCCGCGTATGTAAACATCGCGCAGAACTGTGTCGCCCCGCGGCTTGACCGCGGGGTCCATACACTGCGCTGGA
>DASPVU010000240.1:0-6628 GCA_035622215.1 Myxococcota bacterium
GTGATTTGTTACTAGCATGGAAAAAATGGCGCGGACGCGTTGCTTTGGAGAGCCCATGACCAAGTTAAGTGTCAATATCAATAAGATCGCAACCCTGAGAAATGCGAGGGGAGAAAACAACCCCGATGTTTTGAAAATGGCCTTGTTGATTGAGGATTGTGGTGCGGATGGCATTACGGTGCATCCACGCCCGGATGAGCGACACATTAAAAGGTCCGATGTTTTTAGGCTTAAGCAACATTTACGCACCGAGTTCAATGTTGAAGGTTATCCATCGGCGGATTTTATCGCCTTCATGCAAGAAATTCGGCCGCATCAAATTACTTTGGTGCCCGATCTGCCTTCGGCGTTGACTTCAAATGCCGGCTTTAAGCTCAAGGATGATTTTGGCTTTTTACAAGACGCTATTAAGAAGCTCGAACCTTGCGCATCATGTATATCCATTTTCATCGACCCGATGGATTTTTTAAACCGCGATGTCGCGCCTATTAAAAATACTGGAGCTGATAGGATTGAGTTATATACTAAGGCCTATGCCGACTTTCCCACCTGTCAAGAAACCTTGGGCCGCTATGTCGATCTGGCAAAGCGCGTGAGCGATCTGGGAATGGGCGTTAATGCGGGTCACGATCTCTCCTTGGAAAATCTCGCCCCCTTGCTCAAGGCCATTCCTAACATTGCTGAAGTGTCGATTGGGCACGCACTTATCTGTGATGCGCTAGTTTTCGGGCTAAAGGAAACGGTCGGCCGATACTTAAGCTTAGCCCACGGTATTTAAACTAACCGCTCGGTGAACGGCAAGCCTGAGCCAGAAAATTCCGTCAGGCTTTTCGCTGCAATTTACTCGATTAGTGAGAAGAGCGACGATGATGCCATTACTCTTATGAGCCTCGGGTTCGATCCAGAGGGAAGTGCCGGTGTAACCAAAATGGCCAAAGGCCCTTTTTGAAAAAGTCCTGGTGGTGGAGCCCCTTAAAATAGGTTTGTCGAAGCCAAGTCCCTCATCGGCAAATCTTTGGATCATCATGGCAGTTTCGTGGGTGGGCGCTTTTTTGGCGCGTAAGAACCACTGCCCGATACGTTTTACGCTTGATAGATTGCCAAATAGACCGGCGTGGCCCGCAAGGCCATCTAAAAATTGGCAATTGGCATCGTGTACCAAGATCCCTCCCATACAAGGCGTGCCTGTCGGAGCTATCAGCTTGAGCTCTTCCGCTTCTACAGATGAGTTGGAGGAAAATTTAATGAACTGCGTATCAGTGCAGAGATCAGTCCACGTGTCTTGAAAGATGAGAAAAAGTGGCTTTTTAAAAACTTCTTCAAGCAGAAACCCGAGAGCCATAAAGCCTACATCGGAATATAGGCGCTTGCCGTTGGGCGTAGTTTTCATTGTCAGCAGATGGTCAAATACGCGCTTTTGGTTTTTTACAAAATCCCGCGGCGACAGCTCTAGTTCTTCATAGAATTTCCGATGAGCCGGCAATCCAGTTCTATGAGCTAGCAAATCTCTAACGGAGATTTCTGGCCATGAGGAAAAAGGCTTATCTGCCAAGGCCATACGACCACGGCTTATGGCGTGGGCCACCGAAAGAGAAGTTCCTAGGATTTTGGTGAGTGAGGCCAAGTCGTATATGGTGTCATCGTCAACCGGCCTTTTTGCCCCGGTGAAGCCACCATGCACTAGGATGTCTGATGCTGTGTCCTCGTGGGCGAAACCGACGAATAGTGAGCATGCTGTAGCAACGCGCTCTGCGATGGCTTGCTGCACAATGTGGCCTAGCCTATTTTTAAGTTTTACTCTGTCACTCATGAGCTATGGGCGCATGGTCATGCTGTTCATCATAAACCAGGGTAAAAAACTGTTGATCGATTTTTTTGATCGTGGACTTGGCACCGAACAACAGCGGCCAATTGGGTAGTTCGTGGCCAAAGATCGGCCAGTCAAATAAGGGAATCGCTAATTCATCCGCCAATGGCCTGAGCGTTTCCGCGATGATGGCTGGACGGTCCTTGCCAAAATGACCTATGAGCAGCGCTTTAAGCCCGAGCAAGGCGCCAACGTTTTTCAGATGATACAACGATTCGAAGACTCGGTAATGTGGCTCGTTAACATCTTCGATGGCCAGAATCTTGCCGCGTAAAAATTGCGGCTCAAATCCGCCGATGATGGCCTGCAAACATACTAAATTCATCACCACCAATTCTCCTGAAAGCTTGGTGGCAACGAAATGATTCAAAGGTTTCAGCGGAGGATAGGAGAAGTTGTGAGCCTGCTTTTTCAGCAATATCTGGAGCGATTCAATAGGTCCTTGATCGTCGTTCGCTAAATCAAGAAAGCTTGGACCGTGTACGCCGATCCTGTTCGCCCGATAAAAGCGCAAAAAGTGAAGGATGGTGACATCGGAATAACCGATCAACGGCGTGCCATATGACTCATAGTATCCTTTTTGATAATCATGCCACAGCGTTATCGCTCCACACCCACCCCGTACGCACCAAATGCCATCGGCATTTAATCTTTCGGCGACACTCAACTCTTTGAGGCGCTCATCCTTATCACCATTAAGAAAGGCCGGTTTGCCGTTGCGTATTTCGGTTTTTAGCACAAGCTCAAGGCCGAGCTCGTAAGCTTTTTTCGAGGCAAGTTCCAACTTGTCCTTGTCAAAAGGACTGCAAGGGGCAACGACGGCAATTTTTAGCTTTTCCATAATTTGCTCTGGACTCGTCGGTAACATTTAAACCAGCGCCTTTCTTCCACTCACCGTCATCCTCGTGCCCGAATTGTCATCCTCGTGCCCAAATTGTCATCCTCGGGCTTGACCCGAGGACCCGCGAAATGGCGTCTCGCTGGGATCCTCGGGTCTCCGCCCTAATGATTGATCACATCTTTTTCTTGACTTTTGTTTTAATCTCCCTCCCCCGCTCGCTACGCGCGCAGGAGAGGGAGATAAAACTTACTTACAAGAAAAGTCAAGAAAAAGATGTGATAGATCATGAGGGTCAAGCCCGAGGATGACGCATTTCAAAGCAATGTCTTAGCGAGCTTAAGTTTTCGCTCGGTGTAGGGTGCATACCGCAGCGGATTATCCAAGAAGTTGGACCGTTTATAGATGGCGCGCATATGGCTAAACGTCTCGAAGCCAAAAGCGCCATGATAGCCGCCGATGCCGCTATATCGCACACCGCCAAAGGGTAACTCAGTAATGGCCACCTGGCTCAGGACTTCGTTAATCGCAACTCCTCCAGAAATGGTTCTATCGAGCACTTGCCTGATGTTGCGCTTGTCCTTCGAGAAAATATAGAGCGCCAAGGGATGAGGCCTTTCGTTGATAAATGCGATAGCCTCGGACAAGTCCGTTACTGGAATCACCAAAAGAATGGGTCCAAAGATTTCGTCAACCATCACCGGTGCATCCGGTGGCGCGTCCATTAAAATCGTCGGCTCAATAAATTTCTCTGCCCTGTCATAGCGCCCGCCGAGCACAACTTTGCCCTGCGACAGATAACTTACCAGTCGATCAAAATGACGCTCATTGACGATGCGAGCATAGCTCTGGCTCTTGATGATGCTATCGCCAAACATCGCTTGCAGGTGTTTTTTTGCATGCGCAACGAAGGACGTTGTATGCTCCGAATGCAAAAGAACGTAATCCGGCGCGATACAGGTTTGCCCGGCATTGAGACATTTTCCCCATAAAATGCGTTTGACGGCGAGGCTTAAATCGCAGTCTTTGTCGACGATGGCGGGGCTTTTTCCGCCAAGCTCCAAGGTCACGGGAGTTAAGTGGCGCGCGGCTTTAGCCATTATCTCCTTACCCACCAAGGTGCTGCCCGTATAAAAAATATGGTCAAATGGCAAATCCAGCAGATATTTTGCCGTTTCCACACCTCCGCCAATGGCCCGAAAGCAATTTGGGTCTAAATACTGGTTCACGATGTCTGCGATCACCTGCGCGCTTTCATGGGCCATTTCCGATGGTTTAACTACGGCGCAATTGCCCGCAGCGATCGCCGATACCAAGGGCACCAGTGAAACTTGAAACGGGTAATTCCACGTACCGATAATCAGAACCACCCCCTTGGGCGTAGGTTCAATAAAGGCGCTGCCGGGCTGAAATATCATGGGCGTTTTTACTAGGCGCGGTCGGGCCCAGTCGTCAATATTTCTTAAAGCAAAGTCAATTTCCTTTTTGATAAAGGCCAGTTCGGCGACAAAGGTTTCAAATTGCGGGCGTCCCAAATCGCGTTTTACTGCTTGGTAAATTCGCGGCTCCTCTGTCAAAAGAGCTAGCCGCAATTGGCGAAGCGGCTTTTTTCGATCAACCAGGCTCTCTGGTCGCCGCATCGCATGCGATTGCACCAGAGTTCTATGGATATCTACGATATTTTTCGTATTCATTTCGTCCATAACCAACCACAAAAAACATCTTTCTCTCGCTGATAGCTATACATGACGGTAGTCTTATTTCAACTTTACAAACGCCTCAGCAAAAAGTAGCTTCCTGGTCGCAAATCTTAAATTCGGAGAGTCTTCATGCCCTATACCCGGGAAGAAATGGCCGAGATGGTGGCCACCACCCTTATTGCGGATGGCGAAACGGTGAATTTGGGTATTGGTATGCCCACCTTGGTGGCGGACTACTTGGAGCATCGGCCGGTGATGCTTCATTCGGAAAATGGCTTGCTTGGTATGGGGCCCTATCCTTTGGCCCATCAAGTAGATCCACAGATCATTAATGCGGGCAAAGAAACGGTCACCATCAAAGAAGGCGGATCGACCTTTGATTCCACCTTGTCCTTCGGCATGATTCGCGGTGGTCATATTGATGTGGCTGTGCTAGGCGCCATGCAAGTAGCGGCGAACGGTGATTTGGCCAATTGGCAAGTGCCAGGGAAAAAGGTCACGGGCATGGGCGGAGCCATGGACTTGGCAAGAGGCGCCAAGAAACTCATAGTTATGATGCAACATAGTGATAAGGAAGGAAGCAAAAAACTAGTACATGAATGCTCGTTGCCGCTTACGGCCCGAGCCTGTGTACATGTGGTGGTGACCGATTTAGGAGTGTTCATGGTAGACCAAGAAAACCGCCGATTTTTAGTGAAGAACCTCGCACCGAATATCCGTCTATCCGATCTTGGTGATGACGGCTTATTTGTATAAATTATGGACGACGCTACAGGTGCAAAAAAGCCGCATTATCTAAACTATGTTCCTGCCATTGTCACCCCTGATAATATCCTCGAGAGTTTTTTCAAGGCCATCGAAGATCTGGGCATCGTGCTTTATCAGGCTCAAGAAGACGCGATTTTTGAGATAATGAGCGGCAAGCATGTGATTTTGTCCACGCCAACCGGTTCGGGAAAATCCCTGGTTGCCACAGCCGTTCATTTTAAGGGTTTTTGTGAAAAAAAACCTTCCTATTACACCTGCCCCATCAAAGCTTTGGTTTCAGAAAAGTTCTTTGCACTTTGCGACCAGTTTGGTGCTGAAAATGTCGGCATGCTCACCGGCGATGCGAGCATTAACCGAGACGCATTGATCATTTGCTGTACCGCTGAGGTCTTGGCCAATTTGGCTATTTCAGAGGGCGATAAGGCGCATGTCGACTACGTCGTTATGGACGAGTTTCACTATTATTCAGATAGCGAGCGAGGGGTAGCATGGCAGCTGCCTCTCTTAACCTTGCCGCACGCTACATTTTTGTTGATGTCGGCCACCATTGGTCAATGCGATGAAATCAAAAAATCCCTCAGAGAATTGACTGGTAAAGACGTTGCTGAGATCACCAGTAATGTTAGGCCGGTGCCGCTTGATTTTTCTTATAGCGAAGCTCCGCTCCATGAGACTCTGGCCGATCTGATACAAAGCCACAAATATCCCATTTACGTGGTTAATTTCACGCAGCGGGAATGCGCCTTAGAAGCGCAAAACGCCATGAGCGTAAACATTTGCACGAAGGAGGAAAAACAAAAGATCCACGAAGCTCTTGCAGGGTTTCGTTTTGACACACCCTTTGGCAAGGACATCAAACGCTTTATTTCCCATGGCGTTGGCATTCATCATGCCGGGCTTTTACCTAAATACCGGTTACTGGTAGAAAAGCTGGCACAAGCAGGCCTGCTCAAGATCATCATGGGCACGGACACTTTGGGAGTGGGTGTGAACGTGCCGATTCGCACGGTGGTTTTCACCAAACTCTATAAATTCGATGGGCACAAGACCAGCATATTAAGCGTCAGAGATTTTAAGCAGATAGCGGGCCGAGCCGGGCGCAAGGGTTTTGATGATCAAGGCTCAGTCATCGCCGAGGCGCCCGAGCACGTTATCGAAAACAAGCGAGCCGAAAGCCGAGTTGCTGCAAGCGATAAAAAACATAAAAAGAAAATAGTAAAAAAAGCTCCGCCCAGCAAAAATTTTGTCAACTACGACGAGGCGACCTTCGAGCGATTAATCCGTGAGCCGCCGGAGCCCTTGCAATCTCAATTTAAGATTGATCACGGGCTCATTCTTAATGCGCTTTTGGGTTATCAGGCCAACGGCAACCCGGGATATCGCAATTTGATCGAGATCATTAAGCGATGCCACGAGACCGCAAAAAACAAATCCAAGTTGAGGAAGCGTGCGGCG
>DASPVU010000241.1:0-5640 GCA_035622215.1 Myxococcota bacterium
CTACCTGCAAGCATTCGCGATTGGGCCCTCGGCGTTAGCGCACACGCCAAACCTCCCCAAAGACGTGGGCTTGACTTCATCAATCCCTGGACCGATCTCAACTCATACTATGGCGACGATGCCAACAAGATAGCTTTTGCCTCCACCATTACCTTGGGCGCATTGCTAGAAGATGGGCGCGTGATTCGCATTTGGGATACTGGACTCCCGCCAGATTTACACCGCGGCTTCATTACGCCTGACCATGGCAATTTCTTGGGCGAAAAGATCGCCCAAGCTGGCTCCACCTGGCTGCTTTTTGGCTACGAAAAAGATGGCACTCCCGGTCTTTACTATCGCATGTACGATTACGAGATGTGCGGCGCCTGTATCGGAATGCAGCATTCATTTGACGAGACCCTCGTCCAAGATTACGTGGCTAGTCGAGTTCACGATCCCGGAGAGGCCGTGCGAAAAATTCCGGTGGCAGGGTGGGAAAAAATTGACTTTCCCAAACTTATCGGGCGAGCAGTTATCACAGATCGCATGAGCATTCATAGTTGCGGCGAAGGTAATGAGAGGGAAATTCGCCTAGAAGGAAAAAATCCGCATGGCAGCGTCGGCTACTATTACAAACTTTTGTCCGATAATTCATGGCGGTTTAAAGCAACCTCCGATGAGAACGTTAAGGGGAGCATTATCCGGGTTGGCACAGTCAATCGAGAAAAAAAGAACCTTCAGCCGGCAACATGGAATTACGACGCAGATTATCAATTAAGCGGCCTTGACTCCATGCCCATTACGAATGTGGCAATCCTCAATTTTCATCCCTATCAAACGCAAGCCGAGCCAAGCACACTGCGGTTTACCCTTCACTCCAAAAAGGTAGTTGATGTGTTATTTCGCACCGCTGATGCGTGGTCACCCTTCACACGGACCTCTCGCGAAGATAGATTTGTCGCGACCGGCGCTTCAGTGCCCAAAATTCTCGTCGGAAGCTTAGACATACCTCCGAGTCTCTATGCTTCATCCGACCAGGAAATAAGCCACTTCGTAACTAATTATCTAAAACCCTATGATCGCATTCCCAATCTCTTTGAGGTCATCGCCGATATTGATGGCATCAACATAGCAACCACAGGCGTGGTGCGACATGATCGTGAAGGGCGCTCGAAGGACTTGCTTGCCCCATGGTCGCTAAGCTGTTCACGATCAGCTATTTTAGAGACGCTTTTTGAGAAGCAAGCCTTGCAGCCTGATTTGGTAGCAAGCCCAGATATGACGGCGGACCAGATTAAAAGTATCCTAGAAAAAAATATTGCGCTGAAAGACGGCATGCTAGAGGAGCATGCTTTTTTTCTGAAAAGCGCAAAAAAGCAAGCACGCCGATGGCAAGCTTTTGGCAGCTTTTTTAGCATTGCCAAGGGCTTCATCGCCATGGCGTCGCTGAAACAAAATCCCTACATGGGCGCTGTGCTCGATCTCATGCCACGCTTGATTCGTGCACACAAAAGAGCCTTTCTAGGAGCATCCCTAAAAGCCCAAGTCCCCCCCGGCCTAAAACGCGCATTAGATCGCATCGCATCCAACATTCACATTGCCGAAGCTCTGCTGCTTAGGCCTAGATTTTCTCCCTAGTATCAAGCGGCTTTGAACACGGGATGCTAAAAATAGTCGATGGGCACCTTGCGTTCATATGGATTTTGTGCCGAAATGGATGCACTTACCAACAAGGGGGAATCTCATGAAACATTTATCATTGCCTTTACTTTTGGCCCTCGGCCATATCATGGTTGCGAGTACAGCCAATTCGAATGATGTGCCTGCAGGTCCCATTTGGGACAACCAAAACGCGGAAGAGGTGTGCCCAGGTGTATGCGCCAATCAATGCCTTGTGTGGAATGGCAACTGGACAACCACCATATGGAATCAACAGTCTGTCTGTGGCTGTGATCCTTCGCTTGATGTGGGCACCGATCCCATCTTGAACCAGCAGGATGCTGAGGCGAAGTGCCCAAGGGTCTGCTATGATGTTGATTTGGAATGGAATGGCCAGTGGAGCACGCCCGCCATCGGTGGACCGTCTATTTGCAGCTGCAAAGCTCTCAATTGCTAGAACGTCACGCCGATGAAGGCTTGCAAGGTCTGGGCGACCTTGGCTTCGCCAAAGTGCTTTAGGTGTTGCGCGTCAATGTCGCCCAAGGCCTGGTGGTTTAGGCCTTTGAGCGGAACGAGCACGCCGTAAGCTAGCTGAAAATAAAATCCGCTGTCAGTGCGAAAAAACGCGCTGGCATCGGCTTCCACACCTAGCCAATTGGAATTGCCGGTGGTGTTCGACTTATCCGTGGCAATCGCTGATATCACGTCGCCTCTCAAACCAAAATTGCGGCTGAAGAAATAGGACACATGCGGTTTTATATAGAATGTCCCGCTAATGCCACCGAGCACTTCGCGATAAAGCAAGAGGTCGACGGTATAGGCAGGATTAAATCGGAAATTAGTCTTATACTTACTTTCTTCGGAAAGCTTTCGGCCATCTCCCTCGCCGGGTTTCGGGTTATTTTTGCTCCCTTCGCGCAGCCCAAAGCCAGGACCACTTTGCGAAGATGCCCAGCCGCTGTTGAGACCCACTTGCAGCCGATCGCTTAAAAATCCATAGCGGGATTCGAGAGCAACGCCACCCTGCAAGAGCCAAACATTACGCTTGCTTAGAACGGAATTGTCGTCATTCTTCGCCAATGAATCGTTCTTTTCGCCGATTTGATAACTCCCCCAAATACCTGCCGCCTCAGCTTCTATATGAAAGGTGCCATAGGAAAAGGCGCCCCATAAAGATCCCAGGCCCACGTGACTATCCCTTTTCACGAGTTTGTTCTTTTGCGCGTCGAGATCTACACCGTCGACCGCATAGGCTTGCGAGTCAAGAAATTGTCGCCGGTATGAGGCAAAAATACCGTAATTGAAAATGCTTCGGCCTTCTTCTCGCTTCTTCGCAGTGATAAAATCCGATTCTTTTCTGATATAGGTCAAGCTAAACACATGGGTTAAGTCGCCAGATTCCAAGGGGCGACGCTGCCCCGCTTCCCCCGGCAAATAATACGAGGGGAAATTATCCGCGTTAAGAAAACCACCGCCGCGCACCACCGGGCCCGTGTAGGCTATGTGATAACTCGGCGTGACGAAATGGTCAAAAAAGCGCGTCGTGAAGGATATACCGTCGACTTGATCGCCGTAGTCGCTGGTGATGTCGTTGCCACTGTTGTAAAGAATCCCGAGACCAAAGTGAAATGGCATACGCCCAAAACGCAGTTCACCGATGGGGAAATCCGCCTCAGCCCATGCTCGTTTAACACTGATAGCTCCTTGCCATGTATTGATGCCTGCCATAGGCGCGTTTTGTGACAAGGACATGCCAGAGTGCGGCCAAGAAGGGTTTGGCATGCCGCGTCCTGCCAGGTAGGATGGCGTCGAGCCAAGAACCAGGTTATCAAATACATCCACCGTACCTTTAACCCGCACCACCTCCGACACGTTGATGGTAGGATTTACGCGAAGGCGCATGTTAGCCGAATAGTTATGCTGCGTGGGATTTATTGTGTTCTCATTGCTGTCTTCGTCAGAGCGAGACTGAGATTTGTTGAACAGGCTGAGATTGGGAGGCATTAGCGAAGTACCTCTCTTGAGCTCAGGAATATAGGTTCCAAGGTGGCCATTACGAAAATAGCTAAAACGTGTACGAAAATATCCCGCTAAATCCAAGGCGTTTAAAGTACCTCTGCTTGTTGTTCCACTTGTCTCAAAATTTACAACTGAATTGGCAGCGTCACTCTTTTCTAAAACGTCGCCTTCAGGCTTGCTAACTTCTGGAGGAAGCTCTGGAATGGGCGCCTCTGACGTGCTCTCCTGATTTTCCGCCATTGCGGTCAATGATGCGGCCAATAGCACGAAGTATCGTAAGAATTTTGTTACCATAATGAATCCTGTGGCTTTGGTCAGCATGGTCTCTATCGCTAAATCATCGTCTCGTAAAGCGCGTGCCACTTGGGTTATGACAACTTTTCCCCCGAATACGCGAATACTCATTTAGCAAGCGTTTGCGCGGCTGCAGCGAAAATTACTCAACTTCACGGGGACTCGCTGTAATATCATAAGGAATACCTGATATGATAAACAATCCTGAACTATTAGAATCATATAGAAAAGGCGAGAAGTCTGCCTTTTTAGCGCTTTATAATAAATACTCATCACCAATTAGAAAGTTTTTGCAGGGGGGTTTTAGCTTCTCTTCTCAAGGTCGCATTTGTCGATTTAGAGGCGTCGATGCCTCCATGGATCTTGAAGCCATTGTGCAAGAGACCTTCGCGCGAGCCTTCGTTGCCACTACGAGAAAAAACTACGATGGAACCCGCCCATTTCAAACCTATCTATTCTCCATCGCGAAAAATCTTGTTCTTCGTGAATGCCACCACCGTGATAGGCTGATTAACGTCGAGCACGTTGAAGATGCCGTTGAAACATCCACCAACTATCCATTTTGTTCGCGGGACCCATCAAACAACAGCCCTGAAATTCATTTGCAAAACCTGCAACTCAAAAAGCTAACCGAAGAATTTATTAGTGGGCTCAACGACGAGGAGAGAATGTTTTTCTCATGGCGTTTTGCCAAGGGCCACACTCAGGAAGGCACTGCCGCAAAAATGGACACCACGCGCGCTCGCATCAAACTCCTCGAAAAAAACATGCGAAAGCGCTTCTTAGACACCCTGCGAAAAAATGGCTATCTAATCGAACATCGCATCAACCCAAGATGGAAACGAAAAGCCCCAAGCCTCGCCAAAGCCGCTTAGCCTCCCTTCATGGATTGGGTAGGAAGCACTCAAGATAAGACGCCTCTCCTATTTCACTTGACAACGTTTAGAGCAAACTCGCGGAGTTTCTTGTCGAGACCATCCCAGTCGGGTTGGTCCGGAATGACCACTCCGTGAGATTCAACGCCGATGAGCACATAATCACGCTCTTCATTGGTGCTGAGGACATCCATCAGGGTCTCTACGATAATTTCTGCGGTAAAATTATGCTTATTTCCCTTGCCAGTATTGTATCTAGTAAGAGCCTTGGTGAAAGCGTCCAACTCGGATTGCCAATGTTTTGCAGGGGAATGATTGGGATACCAAGTAACCAGGGCAAGATGCTCTACAATTACTGGCGCGTAATTCTCGAGGCGAGTGATAGCTTCGCCTCTTCTAAAGGCAGCGGCGTTCATAATGCTCCCACAAATTGAAATCATCTTGTGAATACTGAATGCCAGTATAGCAAACAACTGAGATTCGAAGGCCTAGTTGAGCACTCTCAACCAATCGGGAAATATCAGATACACATCTTCGGCAATGTCTTTGGGAACCACGGCGTGGGTTAGTCCATGGTTTCCCATGTAAGCGATGACGCCCGCTTTTCCCTGTTGGATCGCCTCAATCACGTCTTTTCTTAAAGTCAGCCACGTTATCTGATTATCCACACTGGGGAAGAAAAATTTCTCGCCGTCGAGTGAGGCGTGGCGAGCTTTGTCCAGGCGATTAAGATCGACCCATTTGCGAATCACGACGTATTGTTCGGCCTTCACCTGGGTCTTCAGATGTTCGAGAGCCCGCTTACGTTCACGAA
>DASPVU010000242.1:0-5730 GCA_035622215.1 Myxococcota bacterium
TTGTTCTTTTGGCCTATATTTTGTTCGTCCCTCCCTCAAATAGGTCAGGCTATTCTCGGTCGGCCCAAACAAAATATAGGCCAAAAGCCCTGCGCGAAATTCGTTCGGAAATTTATGTTAAGCGCTGTAGATCATGAAAGAGACCCACATTAGACAGGTATTGACGAATAAAAATGATACCTTAAGCTACCAATTTGATTGGCGATTAAATTTATAAATAAGAAATAAGAATCTATCTTTTGGATGTTGTCGATATGAATTTTATCTATATTTTGATTTTGTCGCTTGTATTAGCTTCCTGTCATTCCCCTAATGACATGGCAGAAAACGAGCTTTCAAGCTCGCAAGGCCCCGAAGTTTCGGTAAAAACTGTTCCGGTCGACCTAATAGCTAAGCCCAAGTTAATGAAACAAGACATTTATGATGCGATTAAAAATTATGGGGGAAACGCGGACAACATTGAAGCCAAAAATGCTGTGATTCCTTTGATTAATAATGCCATTCGAGGTAATCCAACCAAGCGCGATAACCTCATAAAAGGTGCCGTCGCCAGTTGGTCTTCCTTGCGCGGTCTCGATAATAGCCTTATCGCATCACTTCCTAAAATTATAGATTCGAGCCCGAATGCTGATGGAATAGTTCCCACACATTCACCCAGTTCCGAGCAGCCTACGAATGCCGGTACAGTGGTAAAAAATTTCCTTACCACAATATCGCATTTTTTTTCTGAACCTCCAGAACATGAAATGCTGGTGAGAAAAAATCTTTCAGACGTGATTCACGTGACACATGATAGGCCAAATCCAGAAAATAGAAATAATATTATTTCAACCGTTATATTTCTTAAAAATGGAGCCGCACATACCCATAATAAAGAAACATATATAAATGGCTTAAGAGCTATGATTAAAGATATGAATAAAGTTTATGGTGACCAATGGTTTCTGCGTGTGTATTTTGATGATTCGATGTTAGCCGATCCAGATTTCGCTAACATAATGGAAGAAAACAAGGATGTAGATTATGTGCAATTTAGTTATTTTGAATTGCCGGAATTTAAAGAGCCAGTGGGTCATAAGGGCCTTGTTGGGACATTTGTTCGATATTTGCCACTTTTTGAGTCATTCGATTTAAAAGTGATAAAAAATTGTCGGGCACGATTAACTTATTATGATAAATTTAAGCTTGATCAATGGCTAACGAATTCTCAACAAAAGTGGTTTTGTTATAATTTCCCCATGAATCATTTTTTTGGTCATAATGGGGGTCAGTATGGCGAATTTATTACCTCTCGCCATTATATCCGCCACCATTCTGCCTCCTTTGCTAGCCGCGCAAAATTAAAGCCTAAGCAGTTTTTGGATCTTTATAAATACGTAGGGATAAGTAAGCTTGATCAGGCATTATATACTGCTTATGGTATCGATGAGTATATGTTAACTCGTTATATGTACGAGTTTAAACACGTCGATGATACAAGTTATGAGACCATTCAGCCTTTTGGGTTTAAATTCAATTTTACTCAATCGAAATTAAGATCACTGAATATAGACCCAAAGAAAGAAATTTTTAATGATGCCTGGGAGCGTGCTTTCTCAAATCCTAAAGCAGAAGGTAATTTTGATGGCATTCATACGACTATGTACACCTTTGGGCATAATAGTTTCGAGGGCTTCTAAGTAGTACAAACGGCAAATTTTCTTAACCGCGCCCCAAACTTGCTCATTTTTGGCCCCAAAATTAAAGTCTTAAAGCTCGGTTAGCGGTATAGGAATGGCCCCGATTTACGCCAAAAGGGGCTTTAGAAGGCTCCAGCAAAGCATAGATAAAGGATCTGGGCAGTCGCCCCCCATATCTAAGTAAGCTGGCCTAAAAAAATCTTGGATATTTGGTCCAAGGTCCTCAATTCAGGTTTTTCAGCACATTAAAGAGGTTGGGAGAACCTGAGGTGAAAACTGGTACTTATTTAGGGTAGACCAAAAAGTGGTGCCACCAGCTGCCGCAAGTGTCCAAAACGTTTGCTCTCATGTTGTTCCCGCCTCCGCGGGAAAGACAATGAAAGGCATTGCGAGAGGCTAAATCATTATGTTTCAAGACTGGTCCAGCACAATATTTTTTTCTTGCGGGACACTGTGCTAATTTAGCGTACACCGCCGCATGGGGTTATTATGCGATATATTTTATGCAATTATCGTGGCTTAATATTTGTTCTTTTTTTACCAATGGGCGGCAGCTGGGCGTCAATAGAAGCGAAAAAGATTGAAGAACAACTGACGGTGTCCATCGCCGATGGAAAAAATAAAATAGATGTGAAACTCGCTTCGGTGTGGTGGGAGCCGCCTCGGCCCAAGAGTGAAAAAACGGCGATCATTATAATCCCGGGATATGAGAATACTTCATATCGGGCTCTGCGCACGGGCGATGGAAAGGGAATTTACGAAAGAGCCTTAGAAGTTGGGACTCTATGGCAAAAGGCATTTGCCATGCGTGGATATTATGTTTTTGCCTACGACAAGCGCACCTGCTCACCGGAGTTTGATTCCACATGTCCTCGCTATCTAACGGATGACATAGACAGGATAGGCCCAGAGGCTCTTTCAAATGATTTGGATACCGCCCAGCAGCCAAGACAAAATTATGTATACACCCTAAAGCGCTGGTGTGGCCTTTAGGTTTTCTTTCCAGCTCAAGTATTGGCCCAGCAAGCGGCCACTTCCTGATCTGACCAAGCCATCGATGCCGGAAAGAAACTGTAAGGTCTCAGAAATAATAAAAAGATTGCCAAAAGTATAATTTAGCTGGCAGGTTAAGGGCAGAATGTCGCTGCAGGAGCCTGCTCCGATTAAATTTGCGTCGTAATAGATATCAAATTGCCCTGGGGCAGTGAATTGAAAGTTGATACTTAATTCTGAAGTTTCCCCATCACTCGTGTTGTTAAATGTCATTACGTTATTTGAAAAACTAATGCGGCTCTCATATTGGCCGGTTTCACCGGTATTACTGGTCCACGTCCCTGTCCCCTCGTATTGTTGGTCGTAGAAGTTGCTAATCGGCAGGCCGATATCTACTGCAAAAGCGTTACACGCCGTCGCCATTACCATCGCTATCATCATCTTCATGGATGCCCCCCTAAAGGCCTTAGGATTTATGGCGATTAGTCGGGCGATCGACACATTTCGTCGCAAAATTATTTTGATTGTTCGACTGTCGTATCTGATGAGCTCTAGGTCAACGTCGCTCTAGATGTTGATGTATTGTTTTTCGTCGAAGAACTCGCGGGTGTCGAGTTCTAAGCGGTCGCCTTTTGGTAGGGGTAGAGAAATAGCTACGGCGCAGAGGGCTATGGTGTGGGGGCCGCAGGAAGAAGATGCGCCGTAGAGTTTATCACCAACGATGGGCAAGCCGATATGAGCGAGATGGACACGGATTTGATGCATGCGGCCGGTTATGGGATTGGCTTCGATCAAGGCGTATGAGTCGTTGATTTGTTTGATGACACGTAAATTGGTGATGGCTTGCTCTCCGCCCGCGTCCACGGTCTGCACCGCGAAAGGTGCGTTCTTTTTTTTGCCGCTTTCCACCCGCTTAAGAGCCTTATTCACTGTGAGTTTTTTAAACGACGGTTTGCCTTCACATATGGCGTAATAGGTTTTGGCGACGAGCCGTTTTCTGAACGCATCATCCAGCGCATGTTTGGCAAATTGGGAGCGAGCGAAAATCGTGATGCCCGAAGTAACCCGATCGAGACGATGCACCGGAAAAATATTTTTGCCAAACATTTTTCTTGCGAGATCTAAAAGAGTAGGTCGCAGGACGCCTGGCCCACCTACCACCGAAATATTGTGCGGCTTAAACACCGCAATGTGATAAGGGCCTTGGCTTAACACTATGAGCTTCGGTTCCATAATCTTCTATCGCCGATCTGCTGATACAATTCCCAGGATAATCGGATAAAACGCCAATGGTAAAATCAGAAAGCCACACAATTTGCACATAACGCCCGGACAAAAATCCGATCAGCAAGAGATTTCCGGCGTGAAGCCTTGTCGCATGGTATTTTCGCTGACAACTTTTAAATCTACCAAGTTTAAGAGATAGCCGGGACCGCCTGCTTTGATGCCTGTGCCGCTCATTTTAAATCCGCCAAAGGGCTGGCGGGCCACTATGGCCCCTGTGCACTTCTGGTTGATGTAAAGGTTGCCTACCAAAAAGCGGTCAAGCACGTAGGCAATATTTTTCGGGCTTCGAGACAGAAAGGCTCCGGTTAAGGCATAACTTGTATCGTTAGCGATCATAACCGCCTGCTCCAAATTATCCGCGCCATAGACCGCGAGGATGGGTCCAAACAATTCCTCTTGCATTACCCAATGACGAGGGTCGCTAACTTCAAGAATCATGGGAGCGAGGAAATATCCCTTCGGCAAGGGCTCGCCGAGATAATGGATGAAAACTTGAGGGTCGTTCTCTAATCGCTTAATAGTTCGGTTTAGCCTGTCGAAGGCCTCCTTATCCACCACTGGCCCCATGAAAACGCTTGGATCCAAGGCGCTTCCCATCTTGATACTCTTGGTTGCGTTAATTAGGCGTTGTAAACATTGATGCTTAATCGTTTTCAGGAGAATGAGCCTAGACGCGGCTGAGCACTTTTGTCCGGCATAGGAAAACGCGCTTTTTAGGATGACAAAAACGGCCTCGTCAAGGTCAGCATCGTCATCGACAATGATGGCGTTTTTGCCGCCCATTTCACAAATAACCCGTTTCATCTGCACTTGGCCTTCAAAAACAGTGTTGGCGAGCTTCATAATTTCATGACCGACTTTTTTGCTGCCAGTGAAGCAAATGTTAGCGGTATGCCTGTGCGCAACTAAATACGGTCCAAGCTCTTCGCCAACTCCGGGTAGAAATTGCACGGCTTCTTTAAGAAAATCCGCCTTTATCATGTATTGGTAGAGCCTATAGGCCGTGGCTGATGATTGTTCTGAGGGTTTCATGATAATCGGATTGCCTGAGACATATGCCGCCACGCTCATGCCACAGATGATGGCCAGCGGGAAATTCCACGGCGCAATGATAAGAGAAGGACCGCGACCTTGATAGCTCAGGATATTATGCTCTGAAGGAATGTCGCCCATTTTCTTCGGCAGAATTTCCACGCCTGCCATCTCCGCATAATAGCGACAGAAATCGATGGCTTCTGCTACATCAGCATCGGCCTCCGCCCAGGTCTTGCCTACTTCTAGGCACATTAGCGCGGAGAGGTTGTAGCGTTCTGACTCAAGAACGTTGGCTAAACTCAGAAGATGCTGCATGCGTGTAGCAAGCGGCAGCGTTCTCATAGCCAACGCCGCATCCATCGATGCCTTCATGGCATCTTCGGCATGTGAGACGGAAGCGAGATTAACGTGAGCTACTTCCAAGCTTAAGTCGCTGGGACAGGTTCTGATGAGTTTCTTTTCCGAAAATAAATGGCGCTGGTTTATGACAATAGGAATATTTAGCGGTAAGCCGCGGCTGATTTCCGTAATGGCGCTTATGAAACGCTCGCGGACCGACACATCAGAAAAATCTGCATGGCCGGCGTTGATGAAACTGCCAGTCGTTTTGGGGCTTTCACCCGGCTTCGAAATATCGGGAGGCGCAAGCAATGCGGTTTTATCTTTATGGTCATGATGGCTAAGCTTGATAAAACCCATCTGCGAAGTATTTTCCAAAAGCCTTCGCACCAAGTAG
>DASPVU010000243.1:0-3182 GCA_035622215.1 Myxococcota bacterium
TGGTGTCACCAGATGCGGGCGGTGTAGAGCGCGCACGAGCCTATGCCAAGCGTTTACATGCCACCCTCGCCATAATCGACAAAAGACGCCCCCAGCCTGGGGTCGCTGAAGTCATGAATATCATTGGCGATGTCAAGGGCATGTGCGCCCTGATTATCGACGACATGATCGATACGGCAGGGACCTTGGTGAAGGCGGCAGAAGCCATTATGAAACAGGGAGCCAAGAGCATAGTTGCGTATTCAAGCCACGGGGTCTTTTCTCCGCCGGCCATTGAGCGCATTGCTAATGCATCCATCGAAGAAGTGGTGGTGACGGACAGTATCCCGCTTAGGGAAGACGCCAAGGCCTGTAAAAAAATCCGAGCACTAAGTTGCGCCGCTTTGGTGGGAGAAGCCATGAGCCGAGTACATACCGGTGCTAGCGTCTCATCACTATTTGTCTGAAATATTACTGGCGTTTCTTTGGAACCACCCGATTTTATTAGGTAAAATTTGTCGCATTGACGATTAAAAAAATGCTCTTTAAGGTGGCGAAGACTTCTTGCGAGGCCAATTAAAGTTTAGGCGTTATCGAGGGAAATATGAGTGAACATAAATTATCTGCAAAGAGACGACTTGAGATCGGCAAGGGGCCATCGCGCAGGCTGCGCATGCATGACGATCTTCCGGCCATTTTATCGGCCAAGAACGATGGTGCGATTCCCATTGTGGTGTGCCCGAAAGAAGTCACCAAGATTTTGCGCGGTCCCTTAAGAAGAAACGCGCTCATTGAGCTAGAGCTTGAAGGTGATGCGAAAAAACGCATCGTGATGGTAAAGGATCGCCAAATTCATCCGACCCGCCGGGTTCTGACCCATGTGGATTTTGTCGAGGTCGATCTCACTAAACCGGTAGTGGTATCGGTGCCCGTCACTCTTTCGGGCAAGAGCGAGTCGGTGGTCTTGGGTGGCAAATTGGATCATGTGCTGCAAAAAATGCGCGTGAGCTGTTTGCCGGCAAGCATTCCCCAAGCGATCAATGTCGACGTGACCAATTTATCCTTCGGTTCTACTCATACGAAGGATGTTGCTCTACCAGAAGGCATCAAGCTTGCCGAAAAGCCTCGAGTAGTGGTTTTGACTATCAAGAAGCCACGTGGTGCTGAAAAAGCTTCCGAAGCGGAAGGCGAAGCTCCGCAGCCAGCAAAACCGGCAGCTGCACCCGCGGCGGCTAAAACCCCAGCTCCCAAAGGTAAGTAAGGCCAAAAATAGGGATCGAAAAAATGTGGCTGATCGTTGGCTTGGGCAATCCCGGCACCAAGTATGAACTCACGCGACACAACTTCGGCTTTTTAGCCATCGATGCGCTGCTATCTAATCATGGTGTGACTAGCACCAAAGCGGCATTTAATGGGCAAGTGGCTCGCTGTGATATTAACGGTGAGCCATGCGTGTTGTTAAAGCCAGAGACATTTGTGAACCGCTCAGGTAGCTCGGTGCAGGCGGCTATGTCGTTTCATAAACTGGCCCTAGAAAATGTGATGGTGATTCACGACGAGATGGACCTTTCTCTGGGTGAGATTCGCATCAAACGCGGTGGCGGCAACGGTGGTCACAATGGTCTTAAAGATATCACGAGACTTTTAGGCGCAGACTTTGTCAGAGTTCGACTGGGCATCGGCCGGCCAAACTTCAAAGGGAGTGAAGCGGATTATGTATTAACCGCGTTCAGCGACCAAGAATTGCTGGTCGTTGAGGATGTCCTCAAAAAAACCATAATCGCGGTTGCGAGTATTGTTAAAGAAGGACTCGAGCAAGCACAACAGCGCTGCCAGGTGAGGGTGCAAAAACCAGCTTGATGGCATTGCCAATAAGCGATGGATTGGGCACAAACTTGTTCTGGAACGCTTAAAAGATTTAGGAGAGGTGGCAGAGCGGTTGAATGCACCGGACTTGAAATCCGGCATAGGGGTAACTCTATCGGGGGTTCGAATCCCTCCCTCTCCGCCAACTCGAGATTGTCACGTTTAATCACTTGTAACTTTTGCGCTGTGCTATTGGCAGTCTCCTTAAAAAAGGTGAGTCACTTTTGACCTTGAAAATCGGTGTCATTAGTCCAAAACTTCCTAATGTGGCGCCAAAAGTTCATGCGCCTGTGGGGTCTAGTTTTTTCTGGTTCAGCGAAATCGAAGGTGCTTTTGCCTTTCTCTTGCATGATCATTTAGACCGGCTTTATATCGATGCAACGTTGATCGAAAATCCTGAGGCCAATGCTCATAAATACCAAAAGCTTATAGAACAGTTGCATCCGCATCTTGAGAATAGTTTTTTGGCGTTAGAGGCAGCACGGCCCAGCATAAGCAATATCGCCGCTCTAAATTATTTCCCGCAACTAGACGTCCTTTTTAAGAATGGCGACGTAAAGACGGTGTTCCAGCCCATTGTTGAGATGAGAGCCGATGGCCATCTTATCCATGGCGTTGAATGCCTTTCGCGGTTTCATTTTGAGGGCAGAAATTATGCGCCGGAATTTATTTTCAATTACGCCGCAGAAAAACTAAAACTAACCAATTATGACAAGATTTGCTTGATGCAGGCCTTAAGCCTGGTACCGCACAGGGACAATAGTCTCATCTTCATCAACGTAAGGCCTCAAACTCTCATTAGCCATGATTTTTGCCCGTGGTTTCGCTCGGTGCTTAAGAAAAACAATTTAAGTCCCGAACAGATCGTCATCGAAGTAACCGAACAATATTGCAATATCTCGGAATATGAGATGGTCGAGCAATGTAAGACACTAAGAAATCAAGGTATTCGGCTTGCAGTAGATGATTTTGGCTCGGGAATTTCGAATCTGAGCATGCTTGAAATTATGCGTCCCAGCTATATCAAGATCTCGGGTCGCTTTATCAAAAACGCGCATCTTGACGCGAGAAAGCAAAAGATCATCAAAAACGTTTTGGACCTAGCGGATGATTTTGGTATTGTCGCTATCGTCGAAAGCGTGGAGCTAAAGGAAGAATGGCAACAGGTGATGGCTCTTGGCGCTCGTTTAGCCCAAGGTTTTTATTTCTTTCAAGCTATGGACAGAGAGCGCGTACTCGATTTGCTTGGCAAAAACTTTCCCTAATTTTGAGTCCCGACCATGAACCAGCTTTTGATTATTTTCGTCGTGTTACTCATATTGCCGTATCTTGTGGTT
>DASPVU010000244.1:0-4258 GCA_035622215.1 Myxococcota bacterium
TTCTCCCACTTTGGTGTTGGCCATGAGGTCAACCCTCAAGCGTTCGCCTGGGGAAACTCGGTGCTGTTTACCGCCCACTTCAATTACTGCATAACCGACCATAAATCTCTCCGCTCTTTATCGTGCAACACCCAGAAAACGGCCAATATTGGGGCTCGCCAGGTGGCGGTCTTCTCAAGAAGAAGAGAGGATAAGACCCAAATAACCTCAATTTGTCAATGCCGATTTCTACGTTGCTAACTGTTTGCAATTGGCCACCTGAAAGATCTTTTTATCGGATAGTCGCATGGCCGATAGCTCTTGGCCCCAAACACATCCCGAATCCAGGCAGATATAGTTATTTTTCTGATAAAGGCCCAATGCGGCCCAGTGACCGAAGCATACGGTAATATTGTGGTCGTGGCGTAGTTCGAACCAAGGTTTTAGCTTTTTCGGCGCATCGGTAAGCGTGCCGCTATAGCTGAGATCCATGGTAGTAGGCGACTCACACATGCGAATCAGGGTGAGATACGCTAAAGCAAGCCTCAGAGTCTCTTTAGGGCCCAAACCCTTTTCTGCTGAGTGCGGAATTTTTTCATAAAATCGCTCGAGAAATTTTTTGGCCTTGTCGCTTTGAAGAATGTCGGAAATGGCCATGGCGTATTTGATGGCCTGCTCAATGGTATGGGACGGTAAAATGCCAGCATGGACAAAGAGATCTCGCCCTCGTTCAATAATAAGGGGCTGATTTCTTAGAAAGTCGATGAGGCTCTCTCTATCGGGCGCATCCAGCAGGGGCTGTAAGGTATGGGAACGATGAGGTTTTATGGCATTAAGCGCCAAGGCGATCGTGAAAATCTCGTGGTTGCCCAAAAGCATTCTCATGGAGCTATGGCTCTTGATCAACCGCAATACCTCCAAAGAGTTAGGCCCGCGGTTAACCACGTCACCCAAAAAAATCAGCTCATCGTGCCTTTCGTCAAAATTGATTTCATTGAGCAAGCGCTGCAGAGTTAAAAAGCAGCCCTGCACGTCTCCTATCGCATACACCGCCATGGCAAATAGAACCCCGAAGATCATTGTCGCGACACATCATAACAGTTGGTAAGATGCAGTTCAGTTGTTAATTGCTATGCTTAGCGTCAAAAAGGGGGGGATGATGTTTCGCGCAATTATTTGGCCCATCATTTTTTTTGTGTCAGCCATGAGCATAGCCATCCAGCCTGCCTGCCAGCATTGGCAACAAAAACCCTTACATAAATTAGCCATCAAAATGCGCTGATCGAAACAACTCCCAAATACTTTCTTGCGAATATACGTATTAGTTGATCGATTCAGAGTGCTTTATAGTACTTACCAGCCATCATGTCGTACCGCGGTTTAACCGCAATATTCACAGAATGGGCTGGACGCTGGACCCCGCGGTCAAGCCGGCTTTGTTGCATAAATCACTCCCATCATCATGGCGAGCCCCCTGAGGGGGCGTGGCCATCCAGTAGAAGCCTAGACGCTAATTACTGGATGGCCGCGTCGCCTATGGCTCCTCGCCATGACGACGGGGAGCAATTTGTGCAACAAAGCCGGTCACGCCGCGGGGCGACACGCAAGAGGGTATAGCTATGATTAGAGCATTAATTTTGCCCCAAATGCTATTTTTATTGCTTTCGTCTGTGGGATTTACGGTATCTATGGACGATGAATTAAAGACAAAAATAATTCATCATATTGATCGCTATGTTGATAGTCTTGAAGAATATATGGATAATCAAGCTTGTTTGCCGATCATCAAGCTGTTTAAGACGAAAAAATATCGCTATGTCACAAGGAAAATCGCTAGGCTAGAAAAATTAAAGCGAAAGATTAATGACGATGAAATTTCCTGTGAAGAAGCTCTCATCACCATCACCGACAAACTTCGACCATATCCAGAATCGTATGGTGATCGTTTCTTACGTCGTGCGCGAATGAGCTTAGTGAAGGAAATTTATGAAATGAGACAACTGCAGGAGAAAGATGTCGCAGCCAAAATTAAAAGAGAATGCTGCATCTGCTTAGGAGAGGCTAAAACGCACTTTGTGGTGTATGGGTGCGGCCACGCCAATGTTTGCAAAGAATGTCAACGAGAGGGACGCCTTGGTAAGTGCCCGACTTGTAGAGAAGAAATTACCCATAAATGTAAAAATCGTCTTTGCCTACTGTGCGGCAATAACCCTGCCACCACCCTCCACCGAGGCTGCGACCATCTCGACACATGTGAAGCATGTCTCGATGAAAGAAGGCATCACAGTTGCCTCGTCTGTGGCTCACGCACACGCTGCGAAACCATCAAGCTGTTTTATTAGGTTCTGTTGACATTTTGTTTTCGGATTCCATTTTGAGGATAATTTTCCTCCATTTGATTTCGATTTTGCCGGGAATATCTGGCATATTTCCAAAAAATCGAAATCAAATGGGGGAAAATTAGACCAAAATGGGGCCGGAAACAGAATGTTAACAGAGCCTAAGCTTGGCGGAGCGACCGGGATTCGAACCCGGGATAGGAATTTTGTCCCTATACACGCTTAGCAGGCGTGCGCCTTCAGCCTCTCGGCCATCGCTCCATAAAATTTTCCTGATAGGTGCCAACTAAAACCCACTGCGTCAATTAGGGGCTTTCAAATGTTGCGCGGTAGGTTAGTTATTAACGATTAGCCAAAAATAAAACAATTTCGAGGAATAATATGCCAAGGCGTCAGGATCTCAAATCTATTTGTGTGCTTGGATCTGGGCCGGTTGTCATTGGCCAGGCTGCGGAATTTGATTACTCCGGTACGCAAGCCATCAAGGCGCTGAAGGAAGAAGGGTATAGAATTATTCTCGTAAATTCGAACCCCGCCTCCATCATGACCGACAAGAATTTGGCGCATAAAACCTATATCGAACCGCTAACGCTGGAATATGTCAGTAAGATTCTCGAGCTCGAAAGGCCATGCGCTCTTTTGCCCACGGTGGGTGGCCAGACTGCTCTCAATTTGGCAGTGGCCTTAAGCCGCGAAAAAGTTTTAGAACGCTTAGGTGTTGAGCTGATTGGCGCCGATGTTGACGCAATTGAACGCGCAGAAAACCGCGAGCTGTTTAAGCAGGTGATGACCTCTCACGGGCTTCCCACCTTGGGCTCCATGACCTGCCACAACGAAGAAGAAGCACGTGTGGCCTTAGGCCAATTTGGTTTGCCCGTGGTGATTCGACCAAGCTTCACGCTGGGCGGCGCCGGTGGCGGGATTGCCTACAGCGCCGAAGAGTTTTTTGACCTAGTACGATTTGGCTTAAAGCAAAGTCCTAACCATCAAGTTCTAGTAGAAGAAAGCGTGGTCGGCCACAAAGAATATGAGTTCGAGGTGATTCGCGATGAAGCAGACAATGCCGTGGTGGTCTGCTCCATCGAGAATTTTGATCCCATGGGTGTACACACGGGAGATTCCATCACCGTAGCGCCCGCACAGACCTTGAGCGACGGAGAATACCAAGTGCTACGTAGCGCAAGCCTCAAAGTGCTACGAGCTATTGGCGTAAAAACTGGCGGCAGCAACGTGCAGTTTTCCGTCAACCCGAAAAACGGCCAATTCTACGTCATCGAAATGAATCCCCGGGTATCGCGAAGCTCCGCTTTGGCGTCAAAAGCCACGGGCTATCCCATTGCCAAGGTGGCAGCAAGGCTTTCTGTGGGCTATCGCCTCGATGAAATAATCAACGACATCACCAAAAAAACCACCGCAGCTTTCGAGCCCGCCTTGGACTATGTGGTCGTAAAAATCCCCAAATTTGCTTTTGAGAAATTCTCCGCTGAAGAACCCACTCTCACCACCCAAATGCGATCGGTAGGCGAAGTAATGGCTATAGGACGCAGTTTTAAGGAGAGCCTGCACAAAGCCATGGCTTCCCTCGAAGAGGGCTCGTCGGGTTTTGATGCATCCATTATCAAAGGCGATCTCGGCAAATGCGCATCGATGGAAGAGTATTTGAGAAAACCAACACCCAAGAGGCTATGGCGCATTGCGGCGGCGTTTCAGCGTGGGCTTACCGTGGACGACGTGGCGAAGTTTACTAACATCGATCGCTGGTTTCTGTTTCAAATAAAAGAAATTGTCGATTTGGAGCAAAAAATCAGCGAAATCGCATTTTCTCGGCTAGAAAAGCGGCAAATCTTGAAGCTCAAAATGGATGGATTCTTAGATGCGCGTATCGCCAAAATCATGGGCGTCACAGAAAGTGATGTGAGCCGGGCGCGCATCGCCTGTGG
>DASPVU010000245.1:0-15622 GCA_035622215.1 Myxococcota bacterium
GATCAACTGAAATAAATAATACCTTGCCGTAACTTGAAACACCGTCGACAACGGCATTTTCCATGCGCCTTAGTAAGGAGTAATCCACTGCTTGGCGCAGGCGATGCTGGCTATGCCACAGCTTTAAGAGTTTGTGGCCAACTATTTCTTTGGCAAGCGTTCTCGCCACCGTTTTTACTTCTGGTCCTTCGGGCATCGGGTGGTCATATGGAAGTTTTTGCACTTTTTAAAGGCCCACCGTAGCCCACGGTTCTTTTGCCTTGCCATTTCGTCTATAGATCGGTTTGATGAAAAGGAGACGTCCATGAAAAAACTAGCTTTTGTGTTTTGCCTTTTATGCGCCCTGATGGCAGCGGCCGTAGAAGCTCCGAATAAAGTGGCGGCCGTGCCAACCTTCAAGATCACCGAATTTGAAACCACAAAATCGGAGCGGATTCCCAAAGCTGCGATGTTTGGAACACAGGTCCTGTCACGCACCGGCACGGGGCTTAGACAGAAGAAATTTCTCTTTGTGCCTATCGATATCTATCGGGCCACTTTGCTGGTCTCCGATATCAAAAAATTCTTGCGCAAAGATGAAGCAAGTCTCGCTCTCGACTCATTGTCTAGTATAGCGACTGTGGTTTTGGTTCTGGATTTCAAAGACGACTTTAGCGCGAGCAAGATTGCGGCCGGTTTTGAGACCGCACTAAAGACAAATAACGTCAAAGAAACCAAGCCGATAAAGCAATTTAAAACCGTGATAACAGAAGGTGGCGATGTGAAGAAGGGAGATCAGATAAGCCTGATCGCGAGCAATGGCAACCTATCCTGCCAATGGGCCAACAAAACTCTCGAAATAAAAGGTGACGCCCAATTCATCCGCGACATCTTTTCCATCTGGCTCGGCATCCCCGCTGACAGCGAGCTAAAAACCCTCAAAACCTCCCTCATCCTCGGAAAATAGCACATTTACTCCCCTCTCCCGCTGGCGGGAGAGGGATTAAGGCTCATCCCAACCTTCTCCCGCCAGCGGAGCGCATAACGGTCCAAGAACCGCACAGTGTCGCCCCGCGGCTTGACCGCGGGGTCCAGTGAATAGTCGTTTTCGTTTATAGCTGGATACCGCGGTCAAGCCGCGGTACGACACAGAAAGTAGAGAAAGAGGTCGAGAAATTGGCGGGGTTTGAGATTTTCAGGTCGCGCATCTGCGTCGATGGACAAAGCGAGAAAGTCGGCCGCACCTAGGGTTCCCTTAAAGATAGTGGATAATTTCTTGCGTCGCTTCTGGAAGATCTCACGAACAAACACGATGAATCGGTCTAGGTCCTTCACTTCCGAAATCCCGTGGTCACTGACCGTCATTTTAATGATGGCGGAATCCACTTTGGGCACCGGCCAAAACGCGGCTTTATTCACCACGGCTACCCGGCTGAGAGAAAATCCTAAGTTGAGGATAACGGTTAAAAAACCGTATTGCTTGTTGTTTGGTTCAGCCAGTAGTCGGTCGGCAACTTCCTTTTGTACAAGAAAAACCGCCCCCAAAAGCAGTGAGCGGTTCTTTAAGGCGAGCAAGATGATCGAGCTCGTTAGATGATAGGGCAAATTACCCACCAATACACCGGGCTCGTCGGCGCTCATGACTGACGACAAGACAAACTGCACACCATCGGCCTCGTGAATTATCAGATGGTCGCGAGCGACCTCATCTTTAAATCGTTCAGCGAGTATGGGAATGAGATCGCGATCACGCTCCACCGCATGAGCCTTGGGCGAGACGCTAAGTAGATGATGGGTCAAAGAGCCTGTGCCTGCTCCGATCTCCACCACTGCGGATGCCTGTCCCAGAGAAGCAACCGCCGTTTTGATCATGACATTGACGTTTTGCTCCATCATGAAATTTTGCCCAAAGGATTTTTTGGGCTTAAGGCCATGTTCGACGATGGTCGTCTTGGCCGATGGAATGAGCGGCATCTACCCACGCCTCACGGGCTGCTTTTGCTCTTTCTTCTGCATCTTCTTGATCATTCGTCTTTGATTGCGACTGAGCTTGCTTTCTTCATCGATCTCTTGCTGTGGCCGCAGATTGGCCATGGGAGGTGCCTTGCCGCGCGCATTTTCTAGATTTGATGGTTTTTCTGGCATCGAGCTGCCACTTTGTCCTCGGCCTAGCACTTGGCGTTTTTTTTGCATCTCTGCGAGCTCTCTTTGCCTGGCCTGCAAAGCCGCGATTTCCTCACGAGCTTTTTCGGAGGACTCCTGCCTGATTTCTACCTTAAAGACTTTTTCCAAGACCTCGTCACGAATAGCAGCCATCATCGCAGAAAAGAGGAAGAAGCCTTCTTTTTTATATTCTTGCTTGGGATCTTTCTGCGCGTAGCCTCGGAAATGAATCCCTTCGCGCAAATGATCCATGGCTTGCAGGTGGTCTTTCCACAGCCGATCGATGGCCTGCAGATAAATAAAGTGCTCAACATCCCGAATGACGTTTTCGCCTAGGGCTTTTTCTTTTTCTAGATAGAAATTGGTCAATCGCGAAAAGAGCAAATCCATCAAAGCGTCTTTGTCGCCACTGAAATTAGTTAAATCAATCTTGATGCCGAAAAGATGTTCTACATCGCGTTCAAGCTGCCCCAATTTCCATTCGGCAAGCGTAGTTTTTTCTGGCGCCGCCATGGCCACCAAGTTGACCACCGCTTGCTCCACCAGATCAAAAATCATGTCCTTCATGCCGTGGCCTAACAGCACCCGCCTCCGCAAGCCATAAATCGTGTTGCGTTGCTGATTCATCACATCGTCGTATTCGATCAGCTGCTTGCGCGAATCAAAGTGAAAGCCTTCTACGCGCTTTTGGGCGTTGGCGATGGATTTAGTAACCCATGGATGCTCAATGGGAACGTCATCTTCCATGCCCAGACGTTCCATCATGCCGATCATGCGGTCGGAGCCGAAAATGCGCATGAGGTCATCTTGCAAGGACAGATAAAATAAGCTCGACCCCGGGTCGCCTTGACGCCCCGCGCGTCCACGCAACTGATTGTCAATCCGTCGAGATTCATGACGTTCGGTGCCTACAATCCGCAGACCACCCGCTTCAAGCACTTTAGCCTTTTCCTGAAGGCATATCTCCATCGCCTTCTTGAGCTCGTCGGTATAAATGGCAACGGCTCTGTCATAGAAGGATTTACGTTCTTGATAGATGAGCTCTTTGGCTTGTTCCAGTGATTCGGGCAGACCCTCTTTCTTAGGATCTTTGCCTTCTTCCTTGAGCTTGGTTATGCGCTCGTCGAGTTCGGCGAGCAGGGCGGTGTCTGATCGATCGCGCTCAGCCAATTTATCGGTGTTGATCAAGTCTGGCCGTCCCGTCAGAAAGCCAAACTGCGCCACTTGAACATCGGTTTCGTGCATGGCTCTTGCCACGTTAGAGCGGGCCATGAATTCCGGGTCGCCTCCCAAAATAATGTCGGTTCCCCGACCGGCCATGTTGGTTGCGATGGTCACGGCGCCTAGTCTACCGGCTTGTGCCACAATAGCGGCTTCATCCCGGTGCCTTTTGGCGTTAAGCACATTGAAGGGAATTTCGAGTTTTTTCAGCCAACGAGATAGCAACTCCGATTTTTCCACCGAGACGGTTCCCACAAGCACCGGCTGGCTTTCTTTATGGGATAGCTCGATGTCCTTGGCCACCGCCTTAAATTTTTCGCCCTCAGTCTTAAAGACGAGGTCCTGCTCATCTTTACGTATCAGCGGCTTATTGGTGGGGATGACTAAAACGTCGAGATCGTAGATTTTGGCAAATTCCTCGGCTTCTGTATCAGCAGTACCCGTCATGCCCGAGAGTTTAGTGTACATGCGGAAATAGTTTTGGAAGGTAATGGTCGCGAGTGTCTGGTTCTCTGCCTGCACCCTAACATTTTCCTTAGCTTCTACCGCTTGGTGAAGCCCGTCGGACCATCTACGGCCGTGCATGAGCCGACCCGTGTGCTCATCGACGATGATGACTTCTCCTCGTTCCACCACGTAATCGACGTCGCGCTTAAACAAGGAATGAGCACGCAAGGATTGACTGAGATGATGGAGATACTCGATATTGGCCGGATCGTAGAGGTTTTTTATGTTCAGCAGATTCTCGGCCTTTTCGATGCCCGTCTCCGTGAGCATCACTACGCGAGATTTTTCATCGATGCTGTAATCGGCATCCTTTCGTAGCTTCGGCACTACCGCATTGGCGACCTGATAGGTATCCGTGCTTTGCTCCGAGGGCCCAGAAATGATGAGCGGAGTTCGCGCCTCGTCGATGAGGATTGAGTCCACTTCATCAACAATGCCAAAAAAATGGTCACGCTGGACATAATCCTGGAGGCGGAATTTCATATTGTCGCGCAAATAATCGAAGCCAAACTCGTTATTTTGCCCATAGGTAATATCGGCCAAATAGGCTTCTTTTTTTGAGCGCTCGCTGGTTTGCGGCAAAACCACGCCCACCTTAAGGCCCAAGAAACGATAGATTCGCCCCATCCACTCAGCATCCCGCGAGGCCAAATAATCATTCACCGTAACCACGTGCACGCCTTTGCCACATAGCGAGTTCAATACTGCGGGCAGCGTTGCGACCAGGGTCTTTCCTTCTCCGGTTTTCATTTCGGCAATGCGGCCGTTGTGTAGCGCGATGCCACCGATCAACTGCACGTCATAATGGCGCATATTTAATACTCGCACCGACGCTTCTCTGACGATAGCAAAGGTCTTAGGCAACACGGGATTTAGTATTTGGTTGTAATCTTCTTTTTTTGGCTTAGAAACTCTTTTCTCGAGTTCTAAGACCTCATTTTTTATATTGTCTTGGAGCACTTGGATCGATTCAAGTAACTCCTGATCGCTCTTCTTTTTGGTTTCCGCTTCAAGGCTATTAACGGCCTGCACTAATGGCTGCATGTTGCGCAGCTCGCGCTCATTTTTCGTGCCGAAGATCTTTGAAAAGAAGCCCATTTTATCCTCTGTCGTCCTCGGACTTGATCCGAGGATCCAGCGAATTGCCACCACCTGGACCTCCCGGTCAAGCCCGAGGATGACAGTACCTCAAGCCCCAGGATGACAGTATGGTGGAATTCTATTTCCCAAACCCCGTAGATTACGTTATAGCCCACAAATTGGTAGCCCCAAATTGCCTGTGGTCAACCGGAGCGGTTTTATGGATAACAAGAAGCAAGCCTTAGATATTTACTTGATGGGGATCGGTGGGACGGGCATGGGCGCGTTTGCCGGTTTGCTCAAACAAAAAGGTCATAGGGTATCTGGCTCGGACATAGCGGTTTATTCGCCAATGAAGGAAAAGCTTCGGGAATGGAACATCAGTTATCACGCACCCTATGACGCAAAAAATCTCCCGGAAAAATGCGATCTGGTGATTATTGGCAACGTCATACGAAAGGATAATCCCGAGGCTCTTTCGGTGATGGCAAAGCAAGTGCCCTATGATTCCTTCCCCCGCGCCTTAAACCGCCTGTTTCTAAAAGATACGATTCCGATTGTGGCGACCGGCACCCATGGCAAGACTACTTGTTCGGCCCTGCTCGCTCATACGCTTTTTGCGGCGGGCTATGACCCGGGATTTTTGATTGGCGGCATCCCGATTAATTTTGGTGAGAGCTTTAGAGCGCCCAGCCGGCCGAAAAGCCCCTTTGTGGTGGAGGGCGACGAATATGATACGGCCTTCTTTGATAAACGCCCAAAATTCATGCATTACGACCCGCATTATTTATTGCTGACGTCATTGGAATTTGATCACGGTGATATCTATCGCGATCTCGATTCGGTAATCGATGCCTTTGCCTCTCTCCTAAAAACGCTCGGCCCAAAAGATAGCTTGGTGCTAAATGCCGACGACCCGAATATCAAACATGCACTCGCAAGATCGCAATGCCAAGCCAGGTCGAAAACCTACGGTAGTAGTGGAGATTTTGTTGCAGCCGATTGCCAATATAACGAGCATGGGCTTTCTTTCACCGTTAAGCACGGCGCACATTCCCTTGGCGATATCGTTTTGCCCTTGTTTGGCGAACACAATCTGAATAATGCCTTGGGATGCTATGCCATTTTGCACGAGTATGGCTTGTCGCACAGAGCGATCAGCGATGGTTTTGCTAAATTTCTCGGCACGAAACGCCGGCTGGAAGAAAAGTGCACCGCGGGTGGGCATATTGTGGTGGATGATTTTGCCCATCATCCAAGCGCCGTGAAAGAGACAATCAAAGCGGCGCGGCAAAGATATCCGAACAAGAGAATCGCTGCGATTTTTGAACCACGATCGGCCACAAGTTGCACGAAGATCTTTGAGCCTGATTACCAACAAGCATTTCTTGGCGCGGACCTTGTTCTTTTGGCGCCCGTGGGCCGCAGCCTCCCAGAAAAAGATCGATTGAATACCAATGTCATCGCCGAAGCGATCAATCAGCAAGGTGCCAAAGCCCAAGCATTTGATAACTACGAAGATCTGCGCGCTGAACTCAGTAAAATACCCAAAGATAACGTCTTGCTGTTTATGTCTAATGGCGATTTCCAAGGCCTGCTAAAAGATGTGGAAAAAATCTTCTGCTAAACAAGAATTAATTTATTAAACACTTTTTATGGGTCTGTGTCCCTCATAGTGGCGATTATCGCATGAATAACTTTGGGGGCAAAAATGAAGAAAACGATTGCCATACATGGCATTCTGATCGCGGCCACCGCCTTGATTGTGGGATGCACAAAAGGTTCCGGTGGTTCGAAAGAGACAGTGGTGAAATTTTCACAGGTGGCGGGTACGCCGATCGCGCAAGTAGGTAAATCAGTACTTACGGTTGAGTCAATGCGCGAAGATTTTCAAAGACGGCAGGGGCAGTTTAAGGGTGCGGCCAATTTGAACACGGAAAAGGCGCGCAATGATTATATAGAAAGCCAGGTCATGCAAGAAGCCATGTTTCTCGACGCAGTAAAAGAAGGCTATTTTAGCAAACCTGACGTTCAGGCCGATGTCAAAAAGTTGGTGGTCCAAAGATTGATGCGCGACAAATTGGAAAAGGCACAAGCCGATTTTGTGCCAACCGAAACTGATATCAAAGATCACTATGATAAAAATCAAAATCTCTATAACCGGGATGAAGCGGTGAAGGTTGCATTTATTTCCATTCCCTTTGGCGACAACAAAGGCAAAGCTAAGCAAATGGCTGACACCATTCAGAAAGAAGCACTTGAGACAGTGAAGAATGCTAACAGCAGGGCATTTTCTCGCTTGGCGATGAACCATGCAGAAAAAGTAGCATCCATCGGCAAGGTCTCGATCGAAACGAACGAGACCGATTATTTAGACAAAGCGGGGTTTGAAACCAAGTTTGGCGCTAACTCCTTTGAGCGCGTTAAGAACCTCGCTGCCATCGGTGATTTCACTCCGGTTGTAATGTCAGATAGCGCTTTCTTTGTCATGATGAAGACTGGTGCACGAAAAGCGCTCAATGAAACGGTCGAAACGGCGCGTCCAAAGATTGTCAAACGCTTAGCTTATGAAAGCCGAGGAGACCATTACAAAAAATATATGGAAAGTCTTAAGAAAGACTATAACATAAAGGTATATAAAGAGCAGTTGGCGGAACTGAGTAAAGGCGCTGAGCCTCCGAAAGTAGCCGAATCAGCACCGAAAGGTGCGGAGCAGGCAGCCAATAACAACGCGGTTCCGGCCAAAGAAGCGCCCAACCCGGATGGTGGCGCAGAAAATCACTAATTGCTCGCTTGTTAAACTCAGGCCTTCTGTGTACAGCCCAGAAGGCCTGTTTTTTTGGGATTGGATTATGGCGAGCAATCGGTCGATACTTTTAACTATTTTGGCCGTGTTATCATTTGATATTTCGGCGGAAAAGCCGGTGGGTTTTACGTTAGTCGACGAGGTGTGTTTGGCGATCGAAGGCGAGCCGCCAGTCCTAAGAAGTCAAATCAAATCGAGGGCGTCGCAAAAAGAGATTAGTTTTGTTGAGGCAAAAGTTGAGCTTGAGCGCGAAAGACTATTGTGGGTCTATGCTAAAAAGCAGCTAAAATACAATATTCCAGACATTTTTAAGCAAGCTGATGAACATATTAAGAAAATCCTTGAAGGCAATCGTTTAACTAGAGAAAAATTTGCGGAATACTTGATGGGCCCGCCCCACTTTACAAGCTTTTCTCAATATCGCTTTGAGATTGCCACGGCCATTTTGGAGCATCTTGTTAAATCTTCTTTGGCCAGCCAAGTTTCCCTCACTGATGCAGAAATTCAAGAAGAAATGAAGAAAGAAAAACTGGCTTTATCCAAACGCTTTGATGTTGTCTTTATATCAGTATTGCCATCTGCGATTCGCGGAAAATCTAGCAAAAAAAGTCCACTAACAGTGCAATTTGAAAAGGCTAATGAAATTCGTTCACATGTTGGGCCCAATGTCACGCTGGATGAGATAAAAAACCGTTATGGAACAGACGAGAATGCCCTGTCGATAGTCGGGCCTATCGCCTATGAGCCGGGCGTTCTTAAGCACAATTACGACAAGGAGCTTCTTTTTGCTGGTTCAGATCTTGTGACAAAACCTTTTCAGGATGGCGAGCTTGTTACCATGATTTGGAAGATAAAAAGAAAGATTCACGATGACGGTGATGATAACGCCCTGCTTGAGAAAGTGCGAAAAAAGCTTTATGAGGCTGCGGTCGACCGAAAATTGATTGCTATAACCAGCGCTATGATGGATGTTTCAAACGCCATCGTAAAAGGTTGCCAGGAACGTTAGGGAATCGTAGGAAAGATATAACTTTTTTTAGGTGAATTTCTTCTTGTGGGGTTAGTAATGCGTGTTGCTCTATTTTTTGACGGTAAGAATTTTTATTCAGGATGGCGCGAAGCGGCCAAAGGACGCCGCATTGATTTTGCGAGGCTTGCCGAATGGCTGGTGCAAAAAGCTCATGGCACGAGCCTTTGGGGCGCGTATTACTACACCGGCGTAGATGACACTCTGCAACAGGGACAGACCGATCCTCAACAGAAATTAGCGGGTTTTCTCGATATGCTGGAAACCCAACCAGGATTTTTTGTTCATACCTTTAAACGCAAAGTAGGTTCCATTACATGCACGGAATGCGGCGCGGAAAATCGTTACGTGCTGGAGAAAGAAGTTGACACAAGCATGGTGGCCAACATGGTGCAGATGGCGGCACAAAATTCTTACGATACTCTGGTCTTGATGTCTGGGGATGCCGATTATGCGCCGGCGATTAAGGCGGTGAGGCAGTTGGGCAAGCAGGCTTTTATTGCCAGCTGGGGCGGAACGGGCGTAAGCAAGCGGATCCGCAGTGCGGCCTTTGATCACATCGACATGCTTGAGGGCCTCGCCGAATTTGAGCGCGAGCTTGGGCCGGATGAAGAGCTACATTCTCCCTACGTTAATGAGCACGAGTCTAACTTGGAAATTTCTACCGTAACCGGCGATTTATCTATGGATTCATTTCTCGCCGAATTGCAGCAAGCCCAAAATAAATTTAGCGGCGGCTACGTTGGGCTTGGCTACTTTTTGACCAGATGGCGTTCGGCGCATTTGGACACGACCCCCGATAACCGTCGCATGGTCTTGGACAAACTTTTAGCTAAAGGTTTTGTCGAAACCTACAACGCTCCCGATGGAGCTCTCGCGATCCGAGTTTCCGACCGCTTCTTGGCAGCGAACCCCAACTCGATCAAATCGCGCGTCCACGACGAAGACCGCCTACCACAAGAATTGGCCCTTGATTAAGGGATAGGGTGCTTTTCGACATAGCCCAAGAGTTTGGCCAGGTCGTCGGCGTGTTCTTCTTCTTGGGCGAGGATGTCTTCTAGAACTCTACGGGTCGTCGGGTCATCTTTTCCGATGTAAATCACCATCTCGCGGTAGGTATCGATCGCGATTCTTTCTGCCACCAGATTTTCTTTGATCATTTGACTGAGCGACTGGCCTTCCACATATTCGGCGTGACTTCGGGTTTTTAGGTTGTCTGGTGCCCAATCAGGCTTGCCGTTGAGCTGAACGATGCGATTTGACACCATGTCTGCATGGTGTTCTTCTTGTCGCGCGTGCTCCAGAAATTCCTCCGCAACCGCTTCGGAATGGATGCCGGATGCAAGAAAATAATGATTTTTGTATCGGAGGTTACAGACAATTTCTGTAGCGAGCACCTCATTAAGCAACTTAATGATCTTCTCACGATCGGCATGGTAGCCTTCAGTTACCGCGCCTTTTTCCATATGCTTGCGTGCACGATCACGGATCATCTTGATATCGGAAATAAACGGTTCTTTTGTCACAAAACCTCCGCCATGGGAAATTAATCCTCTTTTTTCGCCGGCTTATCCGCCTTTTCGCTAACGGGCGCGGCCGCATCTTTAGTAGATGTGCTCGCGGCCTGCTCCGGCTTTTTTTGTGAAGCGTATAGGTCTTTATACCATCCGCCACCCTTAAGATGAAAAGAACTGCTCGTCACCGCTTTTTTCAAAAACCCTTTGGCGTGGCATTTTGGGCAGGCTTCGGGGGCAGGTTCATTAACCTTCTGAATTATTTCTTGTTTTTCATGGCATTGTTCGCAAGTGTATTCATAAATAGGCAAGGGATTCTCCGATTTTGTAGTTTCGAAAATGCACCAAGGAGATAGTCACCACAAAAACTTCGGTCAAGCGATTGGTGAAGATGCAGCGTTGAGCAGTGCTTTACGAATGGCTCTCCTGAGCTAGTATGCCAGTTTAGGACAAGTTTTTTACTGGTTTTGGGTTAATGTGATGAGTTGTGAACGCGGCTCGTGGTTTGCGGAAGCGACCCTGCCGACTAATTTTGGAACGTATCGCTGTTTGGTCTATCGATTTGAAGACGGCTTTGAGCATGTGGCGTTAGTGATGGGCAACGTGCATAATCGGTCATCGGTTTTGTGCAGGATTCAATCCGAGTGTTTGACCGGCGAAGTTTTTGGATCCTTACGATGTGATTGCAAACATCAGCTGGATTTGGCCTTGGCAAAAATCGGAGATGAAGGTTTCGGAATCCTACTTTACCTAAGACAAGAAGGCCGAGGGATAGGGCTCGGCAACAAAATAAGAGCCTATCGCTTGCAAGAAAATGGCGTAGACACGGTGGATGCTAATCGCATTCTCGGTTTTCCTGACGATGGGCGTGATTTTTATTGCGCGGTGCGAATTTTACGAGACCTCAAAGTGGCCTCGGTCAAACTATTAACCAACAACCCGCACAAAGTAGATTCTTTGGTTAATGCCGGTATTCATGTGGTAGAGCGCCTATCCCATGTGGCTGAAATTCCCAAAACCGCTAAGAACTACATGATGGTCAAAGGAAAACGCATGGGCCATTTTCTTGAATGGAGCAAGCTCCCACAAGAAACCTTTGACATCATTCAACTCGATGGCCGTTTCTAAAAACGCCTTAGAATCCATAGCCCAAACCTAGGGTTATGGGCACGCTGAAATCCAAATGGCCCCATGGCGGTGTCTCGAGATCCTTGCCCTTTTGCGCGCGCATCATGAAGCCGGACTCGACGAAAATTCTTAGGGAAGAGATGGCTATGTCAGCTCCCGCCACAACTCCAAGGCCAACGGAAAACTTGCCGTAACCTTTCATTCCACCATAGCCAAGTGGACTTACGGGAACTGCGAGATAGGGCTTAACAAAGGGTATCGGAATACGAAGTTTTGGCCTGAGCCACAACTCATAATAACGAGCGTCGGCAAAATGGATTCCTTGTCGGAGAAAACCGCCGTATTGCTCTGGGCTGACGCCTTTTTTTTCTAGATCGTGTGGAAGACCAAAATCTCTAATGCCGTGCGCGTAGCGAAACTCTGATGCGATGGTGAATATGTCGAGCGAATCAAATTCAAAGCCCAACGCGATCTCGTATTTCTCGAGCTGAATAAACTTCGTTTCTTTCCAGCGCTGAAAAAGGCCCAGCGTACCCGAAAGATAAACATTGCCCAAGGAAAACGACGCTTGCGATGCCATCAACACAACAGCGCAAAATAAACGGCGAAACTTATGCACGGGAGGCTCCTCGATCAGAGGAAGGTGTGGTGCCCAAGGACGGAATCGAACCGCCGACACGAGGATTTTCAGTCCTCTGCTCTACCAACTGAGCTACCTGGGCAATCAGGCCCCGACTATGCCTCTTAGTTTTTTCTGGTCAAGAGACTGCTGCCCTTATCCCGGTATTGCAGCCACAAGTCGATCAAGTAGCGACAGACAACAAAGAGGATGACGGGGTAGACCACCTTCATCATGGGTGAAATGATAGCCATAATACCATCAAACTCCAAAAGCGCTGTGAAAAATACGCTGATAAGACTTATGGGGAGCGCGTATTTCTGATAATCGCCGGTTAACAGATGAGTAGCCAAAAACTGGGCGAAGGCCATGATCAGCGCTACGGCGGTGGTGAGGCAGGCGAGCGCGACTGCAATACCAGCCACCAGGCCAAATTCCTTGCCCAAAGTATGGCGCGCCAAAATCGATACTAAATCAATACCGCTGTGACCAATCAAAACATCGCTATGAAGCGACGATGCTGCGATCAAAAGTACATAGAGCCCAGCGAGCAGAATGATGCCCACGAGCGAGCCCTTGAGCACCGTTATGATCATGGCTTTCCTGCTCGAGAAATTCGCTTTTAACAGCATGATGAGCGAGCTGGAAAAAAAGAGAGAGGAGAGGAGATCTTGTGTGTTGTAGCCTTCAAAAAGGCTCTCGGTAAAAAGCGCCAAATTGGATTTGGTAGGGGGATCGATTTCGCCATGCAAAAACGAAGAAAGCACCATAATGGCAATGGAGACAAGCAATAAGGGCGTGAGGATTTTCCCCAAGACATCAAGTAAATGAGCTCTATCGCTTACCAGATAGCCGACCAAGCCCAAAAACAGGGCGGAAAACAGCCACAACGATGGCATGGGCATAAAGGTCTTGAGCGAAGCATGGGCCAGCACGACACAGCGCGGTCCTGCGCCGAAGGGAATAAAGGAGAGTAAAACAATAAATATCAAGGCGAGCGAGATCCTGCGTGGAAAAGTCTTTTGAAAAATCCGTTCGTAATTGCCTTCAGCGAAGGTGATGGCAAGGATGCCAAAGGCTGGAACAATAACGGCGGTTAACACGAAGCCAAAGGCGCTAATCGCGAAGGCCGCGCCCGCATCTCGACCGAGCATGAGGGGAAATATCAGATTTCCCGAGCCAAAAAACATAGAAAATAGGGCGAGGCCCACCACAAAATAGCTTGGCTTGTTGGTGCTCACTAACCTACTCCGTGCAATAAAAAAGCCGGCTCAACGACCGGCTTTCTGTGTAAAGTTCTTTAGCTAAATCACTTATTGACAAAAGCCGGTTCGGGCGCAGCACTGTGCGCCAAAAACGCTTCCGCCAAAGATGATTTACCGATAAACTGGCTCATAACCACCCCATGATGATAGCCCCACCCCATTTGTCAACCGAGCTTCACTAAAACCGCATCCGATATTCGCAATGCTGTTTTTCCGTCTCCAGCACTTCTGTCCACAGCTTTTCCACAATGGTTCGGATCTTTATGATATGCGCTGTATGAGACATCGAGCTTATCCTCGGATTGAAGATGGACTTAGCGCTTCGATAATAACTTTCTCAATAAACGGCATGATGAATTTGCGGACATGATTTGGTGTGTTAGGGTCTAGTGTTAAAAAAAGCGAGGCTTGATCAGGACCGATTGAGTCATAAGACAGGGCAAATTGAGGCCCATTGTGATAGCCCAAAACCACGTCGTTTTTAGCATAATAATGTTCACCAAAAGATTCTGCTTCGTAATAGTAGTCGCTGTCGACTGTGCGAGTTGTACTATTCGAATCGGCCGTAGCCGAAGAATCCACCCTCTTAGTGATACGCTGATAGGCACACCTATATTCCTCGATGGATTTAGTCTTGGACCAAGGATAACAAAAACCATTGATATTGGGGTGTTGTCTCGGAAACCTCTTATACATTTGTTCTGCTAAATTATAGAGTTCAACGGCATTACCAGTTTTGATCAAATATGTTTTCTCCCAGTCCAGTTTGGGAACTATTTCCGTTTGGTTTTGGTCGTCTGCGTTCTGAACAGCTATATCCGTTAAAATTTCCGAATGTGCACTGGCTTCTTCCGATCTTGTATCGGTGAATTGGGCCGCAAAAACTTCGAAGGTGGAAAAAAACAAAAAAAGCAAATATATAAATTTCATTTTATGCTCCTTGATTTCTCCGTATTAGATTAATTCTTGTTAAATAAAAGAGCGGAGCTCCCCAATTTCATGCGGAAAAATTAGTGGGGCTCGTTCGGGCGCATCGCTCGACAATCGGATTTATTTTACAGCGTAGACCTACCATAAAAATTATTAAGACTCGTTCCGGCGCATACGATCTGCTAGAGGAATATGATCATGTGTTGGTCTTTGCATAAGGCCTCTTTACGTGCGCGATGCAATGTGGGCACACCACACCCATCGATCAAGGAGAATCAATTGTGAAAATCTACCATTTGACCTTATTTCTCACATTATCGCTGATGTCTGCCGCTCTGTTGGCAGCGGATACTAATAAAGGCGAAGGATTTAACGCCTTCGTGACGTTTTCACGAAGCGGCGGCAGGGCGACGGGGTATGCCATTCACCCAGATGATACCGTTGCTAAATTGATCATTGATGTTGCAAAACGGGAGGGCGTGAAGCCCGAAACCATCCGGCTGATGACCGGCGGCGTCCAATTAAAACCGCAAAACCGCATTAGAGAGTATTCTTTGCAAAGTGCATCAACCGTTCAAGCGATAATAAATCCTGCGCCTTTGACCGGTGAACAATTGGCGGCCATAAAGAGTGTAAAGAATAATCCGCAGGACTATGAAATTATTGAGACAGACGAGTCCCAACAAGCAAGAGCCGACGAGAAACCCCTTCAAGGTGAAATGAAATATGGATCCATATATCGGCAAAGGGTCATTAGCGCACGAGAAACGGTGCGAAACTATCCGTCGCTACAAGAGATTAAGGAGAAAAATGCAGGAAATGATCATAAGTTTATGGTGGAGGTAATGGGCATCACCGAAGAAATCGTTACGCTCTTCGATTATAAGCTTCCGGTGGATTTTTTTGTTGAGCTCATCCATCTACTGCACGACAAAGGCTATCCAGTTTTTGATAGTCGCGAACTTCCGCAAACAAGCCACCTGATGGCATTGGCTCTCTCATTTATGAGGGGAGAAAAAATTGATGGGCCTGAGATCAAGGTTAAGCTGATAAATAAATCGACGCGAGAAGAACAAATAGTTCCGGCGTGGACATTTCAGAATAAAAGGATCACCAATTACTTGAGCTATTGCATCGCATTTAAAATAGTTCAGGCTTGGTTTTATCATGACGAGTTTTTGGATTATCAAGATCGGTTCTTTAAAACGGGTCGAGCTGAATTCATCGATGCCTTCAACAAATTTAAAAAAGATGAGACTTTTGGTCGAAGGGTCGCGCACGACGTCATGATAGAAAAATTCAAAGTAGCCCATAAATTAGGTGGTGAAACAGGCGCCACTATCAGGGTGGTCGGTAAAACCTCTCATACAATTGAACTTACCG
>DASPVU010000246.1:0-3244 GCA_035622215.1 Myxococcota bacterium
ACCGTCATCAATTTGTTGGCTTTGGAGCCAGATTTTTTGGTAATCCGTCAAGGCGAGCCGCTAGAGCTTTCTTTACCTTATGAAACTTCTACCGTGTTGATCAACGGTGGCGACGGCATTAACGAGCACCCAACCCAAGCGTTGTTGGATTGCTTTACCTTGCTTGAGCATTTTCAGGCGGTCGATCTAGTAAAGAAGCATATTTTGATCGTGGGGGATATTGCGCATAGTCGGGTGGCTCATTCAAACATCAAATTGATGGCTAGGCTGGGTGCCCGAGTCACATTGCTCGCCCCTCGGTGTTTTCGTCCAAATCATAATATTGGCCAAGGGTATGAAATCACCGTCTTTTCTGAGCTTTTGAGTGATGTCGACGCCGTCATGTGTCTAAGAGTGCAAAAAGAGCGATTTTCGAGCGAGACGGAGTTTGACGCTCACGAATTTGCCGAAGCCTATGGCCTTTCTAGAGCGCGTCTTAATGCACTTGGCCCATCCTGTGTCGTCTTGCACCCGGGTCCCATGAACATCGGTGTGGAAATAGATGCCGATGTAGCGACGGACGCTCGATCACTGATCAATGAACAAGTAAGAAACGGTGTGGCAATCAGAGCAGCCTTAATGGAGTTTTACGATCGGAGCAGGCAGTGAAAAGAAGTGCGCATCTCGGTCTCAAAGACGGAACAGTGTTTGTCGGAGAAGGCCTCATGGAGACGGATGAGATCGTGACGGGGGAAATCGTTTTTTCGACGTCTATGACCGGCTACACGGAAATTCTCACCGACCCATCTTATGCCGGCCAAATTGTGGTTATGGCCAATCCAGAAATAGGTAACTACGGCGTCAACGCTTCAGACTTTCAGTCGCAGGGGATCAAGCCTCGCGCGTTGATCGTCCGCAATTTGTCATTTTGCGCATCCTCACACCGCTCTCAGATGACTTTGGCGGATTGGCTCTTACGTGAGCAAATTCCCGTGATCTTTGGGCTAGATACCAGAGCTCTCATCTCGCATATTCGCCAAGCCGGGTCCATGACGGCAGCGGTTTCTGCCAACCCGGCCAAGATGCCCGCGGAGGTGATCGCGGCCGCACGGCTTTTTCCACCGATGGAAGGACAACGGTTATCAGAAGATGTTGGAGTTAGCAAAGCAATGAGGCTCTTTGGTAATCGGCGCCATGGCTCATTTCATGTCGTGGTGCTAGATTTTGGAGTAAAGCAGGGTCTTCTTGACTGTTTGAGCTCGCGCAATATTGATATCACCCTGCTCCCTGGTGACACGGCGCCCGAGGAGATTTGGGCCCACAGACCCGATGGTCTCTTCTTGAGTAACGGCCCAGGAGATCCAAAGACCGAAACCAGGGCTGTTGCGACGGTACGAGCAACATTGGGAAAAATTCCTATTTTCGGCGTATGTCTCGGGCATCAGATTTTGGCACAGGCCTTGGGGTATGACACCTATAAGCTCAAGTTTGGCCATCGTGGAAGCAATCAGGCGGTGAAATGTGACGACCAAAGCATCATTACGACGGCGCAGAACCATGGTTTTGCGGTTTCGTTGTCATCAAGCGATGAGATAGCCGATGCCTTCAATATTTCCGACGGCACCAACGAGGGCATTAGCCTAAAGGATAGTTATGCTTTTTCTGTACAATTTCATCCCGAGGGGGCGCCCGGCCCGCGGGATGCGCTTTTCTATTTTGATAGATTTATCGAGATGATGACCGAATGGCAGGAGAAAAGTCGGCTCAAAAATCCCCCTGCAGCCGAGCTCTTGCGTGTTTAGGAAGAAACTTCGCGCCTTCGGCGTTGCTCACATGTCGTATACGGGAGCGCGATTTTTTCGATTCGAGGGACATGCTTAAACCAGGAACTATTGTTGGAGGCAAGTATCGTATTCGCCACCTTCTCGCTGATGGAGGGATGTCTGAAGTCTATGTGGGGGAAGCGTTTAACTCCTCAGGCAGAAAGCCCATCAAGCTTGCCCTAAAGCGCCTCCTGCCAAGGCTTTCAGAAAATGCTGTCTTTGCTCAGATGTTTGTGCAAGAAGCAGAACTCGCCACGTCGCTTAACCACCGAAATATCGTTCGCTGCCACGAATTAGTCAGGGACAAGGGCGATTTCTTTTTGGTAATGGAATTGGTCATAGGAAAAGAAATTGGCCGCTTGCTAGCCGCCATCCAGTCACTTCCTCTGCTCACGCGTACTAAAATCGTGGCTCATATCGGTATTAAAGTCTGTGAGGCACTTAACTATGTCCACCGAAGAATTGATGACGGTGGTAAAGCAGCGGGATTGATACATGGCGATCTTTCACCGCAGAACATTATGATTTCCACTGCCGGGCAAATTAAGCTTTATGATTTTGGTGCCGCATGCGCACTAAATTCGCCATCGCTTTTCGCCGAGGGCATGGTGAATGGCAATCTGCGTTATATGTCACCGGAGCAACTAGCCGGAAATAACGTTGATGCAGCAAGTGACACTTATTCATTGTGCTTAGTATTGTTGGAGATGCTTCAAGGTGCCCAATTTCAACGCGACGCTATATTTCTTAATGATGAAGTAAGGTCGTTTTTTGCCAAGGGTCTTTCCCGCCATATCCATCAGCGTTTTGCTAATGCCAAGGAAATGCTCGAAGCCCTGAAGGGTCTCGTCAGGCCATTGTCCAGGTCTTGCAACGACGCTTTGCTCAAAAACTTGGTGGCAATGAAAGAAAGGCCCGTGGCCAAAGACGTAAAATATTCTTCGCGCTTCTTCTCTGTTAGCGCCTTAGGGCGCCTTTTGTTTTTGGCTATCGTTTTTGGCCTCTTCATCTGGGTGATCATTGTGGTGGGCGTAAACTATTTCGAACCTCGTCTTCGGCACAATTTGCCATATTGGTGAATCTTCGTGCACAGAAAGCCAATTGAGGTTCTTCATGCGAGTCTATAAACGAGTAGTATTTTTAAGGAGCGTCGATGCCTCGTATATTTAGCGGCCAGGGCTTAGTGGTGGTGGGTGCCCAATGGGGTGATGAGGGCAAGGGTCGCATCGTGGATACCTTGGCCCAAGACTGCGATGTAATTGTAAGATTTCAAGGCGGCAATAACGCCGGCCATTCCCTGCATATCGGCGACCAATCTTTAGTATTGCACTTAATTCCCTGCGGCATCATGCGCCAAGGGAAAATGACGGTTATTGGCAATGGCGTTGTCTTGGACCCTTCAGTACTCTTCGGAGAGTTCGACTTGCTTGCGCGATATGGTA
>DASPVU010000247.1:0-19762 GCA_035622215.1 Myxococcota bacterium
TGGATGGCCGCGTCGCCTATGGCTCCTCGCCATGACGATGGGGAGTGATTTATGCAACAAAGCCGGTCAAGCCGCGGTACGACACGACAAAGGGAAATCCCCGTTCTTGGACAGTTATGCGCTACGCGCGCAGGAGAGGGAGATAAAACTTACTTACAAGAAAAGTCAAGAAAAAGATGTGATAGATCATGAGAGCTTGACCCGAGGATCCCAACGAGACGCCATTTCGTGGATCCTCGGGTCGAGCCCGAGGATGACAGTGAGTGGGCCCGAGGATGACAGTGAGTGGGCCCGAGGATGACAAGCGGTGGGCCTAAGGATGACACTACACGTCATTCATCTTCTAGGAGCTCGCGGATTTCTTTTAGGCTCTCTCGATGGGCGTACATAGGATCTTTAAGTTCCGGTTCCATATTCATGAATCGGCGTCTCGTTTCTTCCAGGCCCAACAAGGCAAATTTTTCTAGGATCTCTTTTGCCTCTTTTTCCTGTTGCTCGGTAAAATCCCCATCTTCCAGCTTCTCGAAGATCTTTTCCTTATCAATGCGGCTTTTTAAATCGGCAATTTGTTTGGCCAGGTCTTGATCGTTCAATGCCACCACGGTCTTGATTTTCTTAACGTCTTCTTGGCTCAAATCTGTCTTCTCGGTCGGGGAGGGAGCAGTCTTTGCTTGCTCTTCTGGTGGTTCATCTTTTTGGATATCGGCCTCCGCTTCTTTGGTATCGGTCTTTTTTGATTCAGCGGAATACGGAATTTCCGTACTGGGCCTTGCAACCGGATCGGGCTTCTTCTCTATGACGGAAGCGCTATCACTTTTTATCTCGTTGCTAGAGTTGTTGAGCAATAAATAAACCGTGCCTATTGATGCGGCAGTTACGACTATGGTGGCCATTGCAATTGTTTTAGCTTTCATGATGTTACCTTATCGCATCCTTCATTATTAGACACAAATAAGCCAGGCTCATTATTTCAGGTACTTTTGATTTTACGCATTCAATGGCATCGTACACTACGTAAATGGCCGGGCAAAGCTGCTTTGTGAGATCGAGCAACATGAGAGTGGATCAGAAAGTCTTAGATAACAGTAAAGAACTGCTGGAAAAATTGGCTAGTTTATCCGAAAGGCAATTGTCTCGACTAATTATATACCACAATCGCAAGTACTTCGAAGAAAACAAGCCTGAGATTACGGATGAAGCCTTTGACAAGCTCGTGGAAGCACTGCGATTTTTAAATCCCGACGCTCGCGCCTTGCAGAAAATTGGCCACCAGATCCAAGGCGGCGCTGATCGGCGTTTCTTGGAGAGTGTGGTTCATCAACAACCCATGCTGTCCTTAGAAAAATGTTACGACGACAATAGCTTGCTAAAATGGGCTGCAAAAATTAATGGCGATTTCGTAGCCATGCCAAAAATTGATGGTGTGGCGTCGAGCATCACTTATTCTGTTCAGGGGAATTTGATGGATGCGGCCACCAGGGGTGACGGTCGCGTTGGAGAGAACATCACGATAAATGCCATGCTGATCGGAGATTTGCCCAAGCAGTTGCCAGCAACCATAGTTAAGTCCCTGGCTGGAAAAGCGAGGTCAATCGAGGTGCGCGGCGAAATCTTTTTGCCCATCAGTCAATTCAACCAGAAATTCGCCGAGTCATTTACCAGCCCAAGAAATTTGGCCGCGGGCTTTTTAAAACTGAAAGAAGGCGATCGAAGCAGGAATCACTTTTTACGGTTTTTCCCTTACGATTTAAGGGGCAGCACGGCCAAGAGTGAACATGAAAAATTCATCGTGCTTGAAGAATTGGGTTTTTCCATGATGCCTTGGAAGCTAGTGCAAAACGATGGTGCAATCGCAGAAATCTATTATGATTTTCTGGCGCAACGGACCAATTTCGATTTTGAAATTGACGGAGTGGTATATCGCGCAGATTCCCTGAGCGAACAGCTGCGGCTTGGTGAAACCGCGCATCATCCAAGATTTGCCATGGCATATAAATTCCAAGGCGAAACAGCTCAGACCAAAGTTCTCAAGGTGGAATGGTCGGTGGCACGTAGCGGCATTATTACGCCTGTGGCGATAGTTGAGCCAGTTTTTGCCTCCGGGGCGATGATATCTCGGGTCTCTTTGCACAATCTTCATATCTTCAGGGAGCTTGATCTTAGGGAAGAGAGTTTGGTGGAGATTAAGCGAAGAGGCGGCGTTATCCCCTACTTAGAGCGCGTTTTAAGTAGAAAGGGCGAGCCCCTTCCTGTTCCAAACCAATGTCCTTCCTGTGGCGGCCCTGTGGTAGTTGAAGGGGACTTTCTGCGCTGCAAAAATCCCAATGGCTGCGAAGAAGTGGCGGTGAGCCGATTGATTCACTTCAGCCACGTGCTGGACATTGAGGGCTTGGGCGAGAAAATTATTCGTAAACTCTATCAAGCCGGTTTTATCGAGAAATTCGGCGACATCTTTCGCCTTAACGTGGATATGTTGATTTCCCTTCCGCGCATGGGAATTGTCTTAGCAAGAAAGCTCTTGCAGGAGATCAGCTCTAAAAAAACTGTTGGCCTTGTCACGTTCATCCAGGCGCTCGGTATCAGAGAAATTGGCGCAAACATCGCGGAATTGCTGGCCAATAATTTTCATACCCTCGAGGCTATTATCGAGCTCCAGGTAGAGGATCTATTACCGATCCACGGTGTTGGCATTAGTATTGCGACTTCCTTAGTCGATGGGCTTTTAGAAAACAAGGAAGAGATCGATGACCTCCTCAAAGAAATCACTGTAGAAAATGAGGAGATCGGCAGGGCGAATCTTGATCAAGCCCACCCTTTCTATAGCAAAAGCGTCTTGTTTACCGGCAAGATGGCGCATTTGGAACGCAAGGCCGCCCAAGATGCCGTGAGAAAACTAGGCGGCAAAGCGCCTGGCGCCATGAGCAAGGCCGTGGACTATTTGGTTATAGGCGATGAAGGCTCACCCTTATTAGGTCCGGGAAAGATGAGCACGAAACATAAGGAAGCAGAGAAAATTATTAGCGAGGGCGGCCACATCAAGATTATCAGCGAGACCGAATTTCTTCGGATGATCAAAAAGTAATTATTCGGTGCGAAAAAACGCCGAATTGAAGAGATCGTCGCTATCACGCTCCATGAGCTAACGCTTCGTTAGACGATGGGTAGTATATGCGACTCGCGAGCAATTGGGCTGTTATATTGGCAGGGCTTTTTCTTGTTTCCTGTAGCAATATCGAAGATCAGCTCGGAGAATTCCGTGAACCCTACCTTGCGAAACGCCTCGTCAATAGCAAATGGGAAAAACAGGGTGTGGGTACAGATGAATGGTATTATCGCCTAACCGTGATCGAAGCGCCCGCAAATACGGGTGCCTTAGGAATCGCCGACGGGCACATTTTTCATCCTGAGTTAATTCGGTTTGAAATTACCAAGGATCTGTTGATCGGAAGAAGAGCGCATGCATCCGTGATTAACGCCGATCGTGAGGGTCAGGAGGACACGAAGCCACACTATCGCGGCGCTCCCGTAGTTGCCTATGCCATACGTGAGCATTTCGACCTAGTAGATGCCGATGCTAGCGCTACGGAACCAAGAAAGTCATACAAGAAGCCGTGGTTTAGCCGCGCCTTTATTTCGGTGGATTGGTCTAAAAATCTCGTCGGGAACTTGACGAGAAGCGATGCTAGCGAAGGTGTCTTTCAACTGGATATTAATAACAGCATGACCTTTGTTATAGATGAAATGTGGCCCGGCAATCCCAAACAAAGCCGGATAGGCCGCGATTTCATTGAATTTACTACACGGCATGCGGTGGAAGTATCTCTCGACGCCTACCACGGAAAATATGGTCCCGTGTACAAAGGCGACTCTGCCGCGCCGATGATCGATGTCCGACACTCTTTTATGAAGAAAAAGCCAAGCGATTTTATACCGCTTGCCTATCCCGACGAAATAGCCGTCGTGGATGACCAGGGCGCTTTGGTTTTAAATCAAGCTGGTGAGCCGCAATATGTGCCGATAAACAAGCGATTCGGCTTCGTCAGAGTCCATTACGATGGCCGGCCGATTTATGTTGAAAATGTCGATCACGGCGATCCTAAGCGTCTTGAAAGAGCCACCATCTTCAATATTTGGCAAAAAAGTCACGACGACGACGGCAAGGTAATTCCGATCGAAGCGAGAAACGTTAATCCAATTATTTATTATGTTAATGTGCTTCATCCCGAAAGTCTTATGGACACATCTTTTAGAGTAGCCAAAAGATGGAACATGGTATTCAAAAGAGCTGTGTTCCACGCTCAACCAAACAAATATAAGAATGTCGAAGAGGTGCCCGATGTTTTCATCTTAAGGCAGAACGATTGCCATGAAGACACGATCAAAGACTGGCTACTCCGTAAACGCCCCGATCTGAAAAATGTCGTAGAGCTGTCGGCTCGTGTCAGGTTCAATGACGTGGCAAGCGCCTTACACCGGGAAAAGATTGAGACAGGGTCAAACTTTACCCAACATTTTGTTTTAGAAAGCTCGGCCAAACGAGAGCTCGAACAGCTTTGCGCCGCTTTGGAATACCACACACGAGATAGCGAAAAGCCTTTTACCTATCAGCGCCCTGGCGATTTACGCTTCAATTTGTTGAATCTCGAAACAGAAAATAACACGACGGATTGGAGCGGCTTTGGTCCAATGTTTGCCGACCCTATTAGCGGAGAAATTCTCTCGGCTACAGCCAATATCAATCTTAAATACATTGATCTGCGAGCCAACAGAATATCTGAGCAAATAGGTCTATTAACCAAGAAATTTCCTGGGATCCGAGCAGTATTTGGGCCGGGCGCATTAGAAAACGCAAAATCTGGCAACGAAGTGAGCGAGCTCGCCATGACAGCTTTTCGCCACCGCGTGGGCGAAATGCGCGAAACTAAGCGCTTCGAAAGAAGCCGCTCAAAGAGCCCCGCTTCACTAGAAAAACTCTCGGTTGGCATATCCCATAAGGAAAAGACGCTGATCAACAAGGCCTTGGGACAAAAGACTGCATCGCAACGGAATTCTGTGATGGATTCCACGAGATTTGTCGACGATATGTCTCTGGGGATAGCGATAAAATACGCTCACTTGTCTGATGGCGAGCGTTTCTTAAAACTTCGCGAGCTAGTTTTCGAAGCTGTGGCCTTGCATGAAATCGGCCATAATATTGGTTTAGAACACAACATGGCTGCTTCTTCCGATGCGCTGAACTACGGGCAAAATTATTGGTTAATCGAAGGACTCCCGAGCGATTTGGCCGAAGCAAAATCACGCATCGAAAACCCGTTGCTACGGGAGCAACTGGAAATCTGTCTCAGAGATGGCATCGATATACCCGGATTTTCGCCGGCGGGCATCGAGGCACGACGCATCACGACACAAGATTGCCTGCAGCAGAAAAATCGCATGGCTTCCAGTGTGATGGATTACCATGCGTCATCTTTGTCGGACATAGAAGGCCTTGGTCTCTATGACGAAGCCGCCGTCAAGTGGGCCTATGGCCAGCTGGTGGAAGTCTTTCCACAGGAAAATATCCGAGTCGATCTGAACAAAATAGCGTTGGCTCACTGGCTTAAGAACAATGATTACCGAGAAATTCCAGGAACCGTCCTCAAAAATGTACAGGCCATAAATGATCGCCGACATGAGCCTTTCATCTGGGATCAACATGGTGCAAAGCGAGCTTTGCCGCCTAACGCTGTGCCCTATGCTTCGTGCAAAGACGCCACTGGGCGAGAGGGCCCGCGTTGCGTGGCCTTCGATTTCGGCCCCGACATGCAAGCATCAGCGCAATGGCAGAAGGCGCGCTATTGGCAGCAGTTCGTCCTCAGCAATTTTGCGTATGACTCGCTAGTGGACTTTGATGCATCGAGTTTGACTGCAGCGGCTCTGGACATGGATATCTTGGACCGTTTTACCAATATGTTGCGCTGGTATTATTATTCCCTAGAGCATGACCCTGATTTTCTTGGGTCTCACCGAGAGCAGGACTATGTCAAAGCTCTTGCCATGGGCATGAATCACTTCGCCCATGTGATTGGCACACCTGAATCAGGTGCACATATTAGCGCTCCGACTTGGACGCTAGAACGTGACGGTATCTCGGATGTCCTGCATAATCGATTAGCCGCGGCTAAGGTATTAGTTCCAGTCAGCGGCTTATCGCAATGCACTCTAAAATCAGTGAGTTCGATGGATGAGAGAGGCAAGTTAAGTGGGCGCTTTGACTACCGATATGCTGAGGTACCGCTAGGTGCCGGGCGACCCTTCGACCCCGGAATTGAGCGAGGTGTCGATGATAAATTCCTAGTCTATTTCGGATCGATGCTGACAAAAAAATATGCTCTTCATCTAATGACAGCGCCACTTTCGGAAGCCTTGGCTTTGGAGAATGTCGAGCAAAGCGAGCGTTTGTCGTTGACGTGGTATCACGCATTTCCCGAAGCCGTGACTTCGATCCTTTCTGCCATAATCGGTGGGCACTATGAGCAGATCGGGCCACTTGTTCATGGCGATGGCTCCATCGCACCGAGGGATGTGGTGGATGAAGCGACTCTTAAGCCCGTCTTGTTAAAAGACCAAGTCAGCATAATGCCGGCAATGGACGAGACGATGGGCTTGTTTGCGACCGAAAGCGTTCTTTCCACCATGTCGGAATCGCTTCATGGTGACCTCGGCTTCCTGACCAACATGAGAATTTCTTGCCGAGGATGTAGCGACGACATCGATTACGCCGACACGGGCAATGACTTTAGGGTGGCGCGATTTCGGCATCTTTCGGGGCAGGAATATCAGACCGCCCAATCGGTGAAAAGCCAAGCCATTGGTGCTGAACTGTTACAGCGAGCAAATATTCAGAAAGATCATTATCTTCGATTAACAAAATGCGTGGAAAGTGAAGAAGCAAGGTTAACTGACTCGTTGTGCAGTTGCGTTAAGACCAGCCATCGCAAGACCTTCGATGCCTGGATTTGTTGCGATGAGTCAAACGAAGACTGCCTGGGGCCAGAGCTTGAAACCGTGGGTAGTGGGCAATGTACGTTAGAAGACCTCAAACGCCGACGGGAGCAAAGCATAGACCAACTCAATGCGACGGTGGGATTCATCGATAATATGCGGCGACTGTTCAAACAGGCCAACCTGTAAAAATGGGGAAGAATCTTTGCGAGGAGTGTCGATGAGGCTATTCTGTGGAGTTCTCATATTGCAATTTGTTGTTGCCGTCGGCTGTACCTATAAAGATGATATGGCTGAAACTGGAGCCTTCGCTTTAAAAAAGGAGCAGTTGCGCGGTGAATGGTATGGGCGCGCCACGGTGATGGATAAGCATGCTCACAGCGCTTTTGCCTTCAGTGGCCTGGAATGCCCAGTGGAGCGGGTGACGTTTGCTATTACCAAAGATCAACTGCTCGCTTATCGTAGTCACAGTAATGATCCTTCTCATCAGCGAGACGGTCTCGAAAAGCATTTAGTCGCCGCATTCAGAATTATCAGCCATCTTGATGGAGAGGAAATTCGCCAACCTAGAAAGTGGTCTCGACGTCCTTGGCATGAAAGGGACTTTATAGTGGTTGATTGGTCGAGGAACCTAGCGCCCCATCTTGAATGCAACCTCTGGCTTGACGCTATTACTGATATTCATATCAACAGTGGCGAGAGTATCGATGCCACAGAGCCTATGCGGCTGCGCATCGAAAAAGACTATGTGGAGACCACGGTAGATGCTTTAGTCGCACCTGACGTCGCCACTTGCAAGAAAATAGAAGAACGTAATTGCATGGCGGCGGAGTATCGCGTCAAATTCTCGTTTAGCAAAGTCAGCCCGCATAACGACTATGAAAAAATGCATTATCCAGATGCTGAGCCAATTCGCTTCGGCACTAATGAAGAGGGCATATGCTTAGAACATGAAACGGGATGTGAAAATGTTCGCGAACTTCGCGTCTATGCAGACGCCATGACGACGGAAGAATGCGATCCCCTGAGACACAATATTGAAAACTGCTTTCAGCCCACCATAAAAATGAACAGTAGTTTTGGTTATTTCCGCACCGATGTCATACCGTATGATCGCAAAGTTGGGTTTGCCAAGGCCAATAGAGAACAGCTAATAAATCGATGGAATCTTTGGCAGAAGAGCATGAATGATAGTGGCGAGCCCCTTCCTCTTAAGGATCGCAAGCCGAAAAAAATCGTCTATTATTTGAGCCCGGGCTTTCCTGAGCGCCTACTGCCCGCGGTAAAGCGTGTAGAAAAGGAATGGAACACGGCCTTTGCCAATGTGGTGGCTAAAATCAAAAACCAGTGCACGGTAAAAAATGCTCTGATGGCGCAAGAACAGCCCGCGCTCTCAAACGAGCTCAAAACTCGCGGCATCCATCACATTGACGAAATCAATCTCAAAGAAGCGTGCAACGCAATTTATCAAGCTACAAAAAATCTTCTGCCCGAGGAAATATTTTTTACCGGTGCTCCAGACGAAATTGAGCAGGCGTTTGGCCAGATTTTTGAAATCAAAAATAACGACTGCCATATAGAGCGCGTCCTTGCTCATGTAGAACGAAACAATTTGGCGGCGCTGCTCAGCGAATATGACATTTCATCGATTACCGAAGACAACGTAGAAAAAGCCTGTGCCGTGTTGGAATGGGCCTCAAAAAAATTGGGCTACGAGCCATTTTCTTGGCAGCGGCTGGGAGATCTGCGCCATAGCTTTGTCAACCTGGTGAAAAAACCTGACGGAGATTTACTAGGCTATGGCCCGGCCAGTGTCGACCCGAAAACCGGGGAAATCATCAGCGGCAATGCCAATATTTATTTGGCCTCCATTCTGCAGTATGCGAGCCGCAGTGCCAAAGTTTTGGCTCATCTGGAGAAGGCGAACTCGAGCGAAGCGAAAAATTTAGCAATCAAGGCTGAGGATGAGTCAGCTGACGCAATAGCGAAATTTAGCGCCATTGTGGGGCGAAGCATCAGCGGCATGGCAACAAGCTCGCATAAAGTCGCACGGGCCAAATTCCATCAAATACGCAATTTTGCCCATGCGCTGAAAATGGGCGGGTTCGACCAGTTTAATGGGTGGCCTACCGAAGGGATAGAGAGTCTTTTCAAGAGAGAAAGTAGTCGCGATACCGATCTCCTTATCGATCTACTTGCGGGCAGTCTTTTGACTAGCCGTAACGAAGCCAGTTTCGAGCACGGTGTGCGCGAACAATTCTTTGCCGAACGCAGCGCGTGTTTTTTCCATGGATCCCATGAACTGCCTTATGCCAGACTCACTGAAAAGCTTAAGGGGCTCAGTCTTCTGGAAAGGGTCGACTATATTACGTCGCAGGTTTTCGAAGCCGTTTTAAAGCATGAACTGGGTCACACCTTTGGTCTTAGACATAACTTTAAAGGTGCCTACGATGCGCTGAACTATCCTCCGAATTTTTGGGGAGTTGATACGAAGGATTTTTTGATGCGCGATGGCTTGTCCCAAGAAGAACTGCGGTCAAGTTCCGTAATGGACTATCACAAGAGATTCAACAGCGATTTTTCTGGCCTGGGGCTCTACGATTACGCGGCCCTCTTATCGGGATATGCCGGCATGGTGGAAGTCTTCGACACTCGTTCTTCAGATTTTGTTCCCGCATCGTTCATCAATCGCCTCCATGAGATGAACTATCGGGATCTACCCTATCTCTTCGCTGGAGGCACCGCCGATCAGGTGATCGACGGACATTATCACAGCGTGAGGGATAGCTATTTACGTGGAGACGCGGGGGCTCACATGCAGATCGACACGCTCGGTCTCAAAGAACGCCCGGATAATCTTTATCGACGTAGACTGATAGACTATCAGACGCTCAAAAATAGTCGCGTCAATTCGATTTTGGGCGAAGACGCTGAGCGCATCTACCAAGTTCCCTACGAGTTTTGTAGCGATGGTCAAACGTCAGGTTATGACATTGCTTGTCATCCATTTATTTATGGCTCTGATGCCAAAGAAATTGTGGAGTACGCCATTAGTGACTACGAACTGATGCAAAGGCTTGAACAATTAGGTGGCGACGTGCTCCCATCTTCGCTCTCGGCCTATTTGCATTATGTTTATAACCGGGTCTATGTGCCGATTTTACGGACCTATCAGTGGATGTATTTTACCGCCAGCAGCGAAGACAAAATTACGCCGCATGGGCATGATTTGGTGGTGGGCAGTAAAATTGGTCTGGATTTCATTTCACGGGTTTTGCAAGCGATAGAGCCCGGCGAATACTGCAAGGATCCCCAGGGGAACTACGTTATTAAAACTGACGATGAGCCATGTCTAAATCCTTTGAGTTTTGATGTGGGCTTCGGCAAACCCTATAAGAGTTCTTTTAACCGCGAACTCGTGGGTAAAGAGGAGCGCATCGGTTATATTTACGACAAAATTCTGGCGCTACTTGCCTTAATCGATGATCAGCCTTTAATGTCCCACCAATTTAGTTCTCTCGGTCACCAAGAATACTCCGTCGGATTCTACCGCCTATTTTCGCCACAGATAACCAGACTCTTCGCCCAAATCTATGCGGACTCATTTGACAAATGGTCGCCCAGCGTGGTGATGGACCAAGATGGTAGGCCAACCATAAAATTTCGAGATCTGTTTCTTGAGGAAGATTTGGCACAGGTTCTAGATTTGCCCAAAATCAAACCAAGTTTTTCGCGGGTGTTAAAGGACTACGCCATTTTGTTTTCCATGGCCGGCCTGTCTAATCATCTCGATCACAAACTAGATTTTGCCAAGCGCGCCCAAATTAATATCGTGCAGCATTCGTCCCTTGCTGAAGAGAGTGGCTCAACTTTGTCAGTGATCTTTAGAGATCCCAATACGGGCATCGGTTACACGGCTCGCCATCACGACAATTTGGATTTCTCCCTAGGCTATGAATTGCTTAAAGATGCGAGGCGCTTTATTAGAGACGGCTCAGTAGAGAGTGAGCCGGCCGGTCCGTGGCATGTAGCCAAGTCCTCGTGGGACAGAGCGAAGGCAAAACTCGCCATCATGAGGCTGACCGAAGGATCCAGCCAAAACGATCTTGATACGATAACGCGCGAGATCGAGCGAGCCAAAGACGAATTCGACCGGAAGAACAAAATGCTAACCGAAAAAGTGCATGTCATCGAAAAAGTACGAAAGCTCAGCAAAATCTTCGCTGACTGAATTTGGTATTATACCAAGTTCCCCTGATTTTGCTTGCCTATAACCTGCTGTGAACTCGAAAGTCGTTGTCGCTCATCGGGCTAATATGCTAGATATTATCCCTCTTCGCTCCTAGCCTTTCGAGCTTCTCGCGACGGCTATAGGCAAGCAAAATCAGGGGAATTTGGTATTAGAAGCAAGCGAGGGTCATCACGAGAGCGGCGAGAGCGATCAAAGGAAAGAACAGGACTTTGGGTACCAAGTTGTCGCGGTATTGAATTATCCTATAAAATCGAAATCGCGATAGATCGTCGTGAGCCACAAGAAAGGCATCTGCCGTCATGTAAAGAATGCTGGCATAGGTGATGAGATAGAAATATTCAAAATAGGCATAGCCTTGCCAAGTGATAGATTCTCTAAGGTGTACATGGGCCAAGATCACCGCGAAGAACAGTGCCGCGGAGACGGTTATCATCTCCAAGTAGCGAAAATGAAAAATCTGCCGCTTTCTTTCATCAAAGGTAATGGACATTAAAAGTAGGAAACACAAAAATATAACTACGCATAACGGCGTTAAATGAATAATGAGTACATTAGATACATCCCGTTTAAGCACGATATTAAAAGTTAGCTCGGGAAAGAGTTTTCTAGCAAAGCTTGGCAGCCCTAAATTAGTATCGTAATGGGAGTGTTGATAGAGGAAATATGTATCTAATAATCGGTAGCCCCCCAGTACGATTTCGGGGCTCAAGCCAAATACTTCGTGAAGCCCCGTATGGTCATAGGAGTGAAAGTCAGGTTTCAGCAGGACCCTTTGATCGAAATCTCCGTGCCATATTCTTATCTTAACCGTTTTGTCATCAAGGGGGAATTTCGAATAGTCGAAGCCCTGATTAAACTTGCCGCCGAAATACCAGCCGACTACTTCATCGGCGCCGACATGAACGTTATATGCTTGCCGCACTTCGAGCTCCACCGCATCCGGCATGGTAAATCCGGGCTTAGCGAGTTGTCGACTCGCTTCCGTATATTTTTGCCAAACATAACCGGAGATGTAAAAAGACTGCGCGTCTATCCATCTCAGGGAATCAACAAAAATTCCGGCCGGGACCAAGAGCGGAATTTTGTCTTTGCTTATATGTTCTTTTACCCAGTAATCGTGAAGATATTGATCCGCCGCTTTTTCACTTGTCAATTGATCTAAATTAGGATTGAAAACCCGATACATTTCTACCAAACGGTATGTCGCTAATGTTAAAAAAACTATCGCAAAAACATACCCTATGGTCCAGTACGCGACATTGCTGCGCATGATCGTTAATCCGCTAAATCACGTGTTTGGTTCAAAGTATAATACGTGCTGCATTTCAGCGCAAAAAGATGCAGTACTTTTAGCTGTCGGAGGCTTTCAATTTATGAGTAATTTCCTTCAACAGACTGTCGCCATGGCCTGGTCCCAAGATTTTTAGGAGCTTTTCTTCGTAATTAAAGCTGTCGTAACTTTCGATGTGGGGAACGTGATGGCAGCCGCGGCAGGTCTGTTCGGTTACTTGGCGTCTGATAAAGTTCTTGTCGCCACTTTGTGCGTGAAGGCTTCCTGGACCATGGCAGGACTCGCACTGCACGTTTTTTAGGCTCGCAACTTCCGAGACTTTGCAATAGCCACCCTTTTCCATAAATCCCACGCTATGACAGCCAACGCATGAACGATCTTGATCCTTGTTGCCATCCAAGAGCGTCTGCCATGCTTTACTGTGGCCGATTGAGCGTGTGACGGTGTGGCCAGCTTCATCGAGCGCTTTCCTTGTGAATACCGCATCTTCCCAAACGACAAAGGCCTGTGCATGACAGGCTTTGCATGTGTTTGCACCAACATAGCGCGCTTCATGTGCGTCCGACTTAGGGCACTTAAGGTTGGCTTCGCATTGTTTTACCAAAAATGGGACGTTCTTTTCATAGGTTATAAGGCTCTTATTTACCGCCCGATCGGCTTCGATTTTCCTGGTGAGAGCGAGGGCCGTAAAGACGACCCCAGGCTCGGTAAGCGCCGCCGAGTAGTCTTCACGGTTCAGGGCGGCATACTCGTTTTTAGCAAGCTCGATGCGCTCATTGAGAAAATCCAGGCGCGCACCTTCAGCATGTTCGATCTGTTTTTGCAAGGAGCTTATGCGCGACGTCAAGAGCTCGGCCTTTTCCTTCCTTTCAAATTCGCGGATATCTAATTTGAGGGGCTTAGTGGTTCGTTTGGAGAGATTCTCCAAGGTTAATACGGTTAGATATTGGTTTTGCCGCCCGCCCTCGACTAAAATTGGCCCATTCTCACCAAGCCTCTCTGGCCTTGCAATGGAAAACGATGCTGATTGGCTTTGTATGACAACGTCAACCCCGGGCAGCAAAGAAAACACTTCTTTGGTAAGCGAGAGTGGCATTTGACTTATTACGATGGTGGCTTTGTTTCGCCGGTTTTTGCTGATGTCCTTGACACCATTTTCAATGTTCTTTCTTAATTCAAGGGCACTTTTTTTTTCGCTTAATTCGACTCCCATTATTGATATATCGAAATCCTCGCCATGGACAATGTTGACATGGCTCCATGGGCTTGGTCTTGGACCTATTTGGCCGAGGGGAGCGAGATAAGTAAGCGCGTATTTTTGCCAAAGATTATCGCTATACTTGGTGCCGCGAGCGCGGTCGTAAGGCCCCAAAAACACCGATTTTAGCCCCAGGTCTACCATGGTAGATAACAACAAATCAATTCGAGCATTATCCTGGCACAGGTCGGCGTCATTACGCGTTAATGAGTCAAACAAGAGATTGCCGGTGTCGATTAGGGCGATATTCTGAGAGAACGCATCGCCGATCTTTCTAAATACAGCGGCGAAACGGGCTATCCCTCCTAGAGGATCGGGCGTACAGCCGCAAGGCTCAACGTAACCTTCAACATTGGAGAGAAAGACCAGAGCAAAGCTGTCTTTGGTGAGATGCCTAAAAGGAGCCATGTAGGGGGATTGAAGAGGATTTTCTTTTTTGCATCCACCGAGCAATAGCATGCTCGCGAGCGCGAAAATTCTTATCACCAATTTCGAAAAAGCCAAGAGCTCTATCGCCCTAGTCATCATCGTCCAAATCCGGGTCAATGAAGGCATGGCCCAAGAGCTCCGCGGCCATTGGCAGATCAAGCTTTGGATCTGCGCCTTTCAAATACGCCTGGTAGCCGCAATAGATGCAAGAATGGTAATCATCGCCGCCATAGGCTCGAGCAAGAACTATACCCATGCTTCGGCACTTTGGGCATTGTCCTCGACTGTTTGAGCCAGTTTTCGGTCCTCCGGCTATCGCGTTGACTTCAGAATCACCTTTGGGCGGATTAAATTTGTCTTTGAAATAAGCATTTTCGTGTCGACTGATATTCTCTTTGATCTGTGACCGGGTGAGGCCTCTTCCCGGATGACGTAGCTCCAAGTCCACATCAGTTTCTTGCTTTTGATCTAATAATTTGCTTCTGCCAAGCCCTTGCTTCAATTGCATGCGAAAGGAGGAAATAATCCGGCTTAAGTTCCGTTTGTCGGCACTTGGGCATTGTTTCCAGGCTTCGACGATCTTTTCTGCCAACGCATCGCGCGCGGTCTGGCTCTTATTGATGCTTTCTCCCGGCTTGGCTTGCACCCGATAAGAATTGAGCAGCCGAGTTAAGGCACTCCGTCCATCGTCTCCGAAGGGTTGAGAAATTATTGCAGTTAATGCTTGCAGTAATCGTTCACGTGCCGTAGCCACTTGCTGCGCCTCATAAAGCTGAAAGCCTATAAAAATATTAAACGCTTATGCCGATGCCTGCAAGATTGCAATGGTCTTTTAAAGCGATGGCGATGCGATAGCCTTTTGTGTCGCACCGGGGCTTGACCTCGGTGTTCAGGGAATTGGCTAAACGCTAGACCCCGCGGTCAAGCCGCGGGGCGACACCAAAGTCGATGTTAAAAAGCCATCTAATTCTCTTGTCTATTACTAGCTTAAAGTGCAACATGGAACTTATGTTTTGGAAACATAAAATTTATATCTTTATTCTTTGCGTTTTGATATTGGCGCAATCTCTTCATGCGAAAAGCTTCATCGACAGCATAAAACAATTTTTATCGTTTAAAGTTCCCGATGACTTATTATCCTACGTCAATGATGGGATAGTCGGCAAACTAACCGTCAAAGACATGAGATTTTACCTGCCGAATAAGGTTGAGCTAGATGATGTTGCACTTCTAGACGAGCATGGCGCACGCGTGATCCATGTGAAACAGATAAAGCTCGCGGTTTCGCTTTTTTCCTTGTTAACCAAAACCATACGCATTACCGATGTCACGATTGATTCTCCATTTTTCCATTACACCATTATTGATCACATTAGTAATATCGTCAGTCTTTTCGCGTCGCCGCCAGATATGGTCACAAAAAAGCCGCAGTCAAAATCGAAGTTCCAGCTGGCTATCGACAACCTCAGAGTAGAGAATGGGCGCTACGAGATGTATCACGATTCGGGTGTAACCATCTCGGCCGACGGAGTAATGGCCGACGGGTCATTTTGGTTAAAGGATGAAAAATTCGGTCTTTCCCTTGGGGAAGTAGAAGTAAAACATGGCAGCATTCTTACTGGTGGCATGACCTTGCCTATTTCCAACCTTTCCGCAAAAAACCTGTGGATATCGGAGGAGAAGGTAGCGACCGAGAATTTGGGCTTCCTCTATGAGCACGCCAAGGTAGTCGGCAAGGGCGCTGTCTTTATAGAAAACGAGCACTATGATGTGCATGCATCCATCGCTGCTCCGATGGGCACCTACCCAACTGGTCTTTCTAAGCCACCGTTTGTCGTACCCGCCTTCGACGCCCAAGTACACATGTTAGGGCCCTTATCGGAGCCGGAGTTTGTGGCAGATATCAGCCATTCGGCCACTACGCTTAGAGGCCTTAAGATTCGGGACGGAAAAGCTCACGTCCAATTTAGCCAATATCAAGTCGTGGTCAATTCATCCACCATCCATGTAGGTGATCAGGGCGAGGTGAAATCCACTGGCGATGTGGATTTGCTCCACGAAACCTACAATTTTAACTCATCATATAAAAACATTGCTGTGGATGAGCTGTCCCGCTTCATTGGGCTCAACAAGGCCACACGCGGCCGCATAAACGGCGAGGGCAGTTTTGCTGGTTCTTTTTCCTCTGATCAGCAGAATCTTTTAATCGACGCGGAAGGCGCGATATCGCATGGCGCATTTGAGCAGTTTGTAATGCCCAACATTAGCCATTTCGCGGTTCGTACCGATATCATCTTCGATAAATCAATCAAAGTTAGGCATGCACAATTGGCAGATTCTCATGGATTGCGGTTGAAACTAAATGGCGAAACCAATTGGGAGACCACGGAGCTGCTTTTTTCCTTTGATGCGCTGTTGCCCGAACTTACTCGGTATTATGCCTTAGGAAAGAAATCCGATGCGGTGGCTGGTCTTATGGCCAAAGGTAGCATTGCGGCGCACAGAGGAGTTGTTCATCTGAAGGCTTCCACATCAGCTCGGGCCATCAATTTTGCGCGCTTAAAAGCGAGCAATGTGGCAGCGAATGTAGAGCTTCTTGATGACAAACTTACTCTTCACAAAGTTTCGGCCGAGCTTTACGAGGGCCGTTTAAAGGCCGAAATTGCCCTAGAGGATGTGTTTAAGGAAAAGCGGATTGCTGCCGACATTATTTTGGATGGAATAGATCTGGCCTCATTGGACCCCAACCTTATTTCGATTTCACTCGCAGGCAAGCTGTCGGCAGCGCTCAATTTGGCTGGTAAGTTAAAGGATCCGGCCCTCAAGTTTGCGTCGGAGATTGACGATCTGGCAATTGAAGATGCCCAAATTAGGAATAGCCGAATCGAGGGAGAGTACGTTAAGCAAAAGCTCGAGATTACGACTCTATTGGCAACGGTTAGCGCCGGATCATTTGAATCAAGCAATCTATCCATCGATTTTCAGAGCGGAGAGCTAGGTGGTGATCTTCGGGCGATTAACGTTAGCATTGGTCCGGTGCTTTCTAGGTATGTCAATCAAATTGAGGGAGAGCTCAACGGAACATTTCACCTGGGAGGTACTATTGACTCACCGACCTTGATGGCACCGCTAACCATGAAGGGGCTTCAGGCCTACGGTGTAAAATTTGGCCAGGGCGTGGTCGCGCTCAGGTTAGCCAAGGAACCATTAATTGGTCTTCCTTTGGTCAAGGACCTGGTTGTGTCCTTGTCCGCCAATTTGACGGAGGCAAATTCCACCACGTCGGCTAGGTTCGCCTACGCGATCCATAAAAAGACCATTAATCTTGACGTGAATCTTGAACGGCTCGTCTTGAATACCCAAAGCCTTCTAGGTTCTAACCAGGGCTTGGGTGTCGTGGGCAATGTTAGCGGCAGTTTCACGGCGCGAGGTCCGGTGACGTCGCCAAGCTTTACCGCGAACTTGGTGGCGGATGAATATAGCTTCTTTGATCCGAAGCTGCGCAAAGAGGTTTTGGCGAACGCGAAATCGCGGGGCCCGGCTCAGATTCTTGCCAAGAGCGCCCATGGCAAACTCGATCTGTCGGTTTGTGCGTCGCTTTTAGAGCATACAGAAAAGCGTGAATGCACCGATGAGTCCTCCTTGATGATAAGGCTGTCAGGCCCGTTTGCCCTAAAACAATTTTCTCTCGATGTGCATGGCTCCCTCGATTATGCTCATCTGGAAGACGTAATCGTCCCCCTCAGGAACGAACTAATCACCGTTAACAGTGCGATGCGTGTTAGCGGCCAAATCGCGAAAAAACCGGGCAGCGATATTTCTTATAACCTTCGCTTGGCACTGAACCGGCTGGTGGCGAGCCTGCCCAATGTTCCGTCGATTAGGCTGCTTGAGCCCATTACCGTGACAATTAATGACGGCCAGATAAAGCTCAAGAACGAAGCGATCTTAGCTTTCTCGCCCGGACAACTTAAGATTTCTGGCTCAATGGCTAAGGCAAAAAACGACATCGAAATGCATGGGACCCTACCCTTAATGGTCACGCGCTATTTTACGCCGCTGATTCAACGAGGCGATGGTTTGGCGCGAGGAGATATAGCAATATCCGGCGCTAATGACGCGCTGATTTTGCAAGGGGAAATCGCTTTTGAGCCAGGTGCCTCGCTTACTCTGCGGCGATGGCTGGATCCGATTGAGATCAAAGAAGGAAAAATAAGCTTTAAAAAGACCTCATCGACTTCCTTCATGACGACGTTTGACAACATCAGGCTTGCGGTCGGCGATGGGAAAATGTCCATCGACGGGAGTATCGAAAAGGGCGCGGTAGATGCGCAAAGCAAAACGACGTTCGACCTTGATCTTCAAGGAAGTAATATCAATGTTCATGATGGGCTGGACTTTGTTGAAGCGGATTTCAAGATAAGCACCAAATTCCTCTCCGAAAACGAGTCTGTGGCTGAGGGAGAAATTGCCATCACTGATGGTTCGGTAGAGCGTCACTTTGACCTGCGCAATTTCGTGGCGCAGGCGCAAAGTCGCGCTAAACCGAGCGTCGTCAAATTTCTCGACGCTTTAAACACGCAAATAGCCATTAATATTGGGGTTCGTCAATTTCACGTTTCGGCACGAATGCTTAGCCTTGAGCTCGAAGCCATGCTGCGAGGTCAATTGAAAGTATCTGGTCCAATATCATCTCCGAAATTCACCGGCGCACTTTCCATCACTGAAGGTGCGATAATTTTTCCGTCGCTCACTTTCCCGCTATTAGAGACCCAAATTGAGCTCGATGAGACGTCGCCCAAAACCTTTGATCCGAAAATCGATATCGTGGCCATGCAGGAACTCGAAGTGGAGGATTTTCCGCCGCCACTTATCAGGGAAAACACGACGGTGGAGTTAAGCCTCAAGGGAGACCTGGACCGCTTGAATTTTGACTTACGACCCCTTCGCGGCGATATGCGCTTGAGCAAATTGAAGATATTTTTCTTGTTATTGAGCCCACGAAGTCTTGCTGGCAGCGGCGAAGAACAAGTCGATCTGAAACAAGGGGCACAAAACGCGGCTGTGGCGTTCTCTGGCGAAGTGTTTCTCCGCCCATTTACCAATGAGCTGCAGGAGCTTTTGGCGAGCCGAACCAAAACACGTATTCAGTTTGGCTCTGCCCTCGAGGCAGGAGGTATTGGGTTACGACTCAATTGGAAATTGGGCCCTCGCATCGAGCTCACGGGCTCTTATCTCATCAGAAGCGATGAGGCCCGTAGGTCGCGATCGGAGTTTTTTGCCGAGAGCTATCCCTTAGGTGATATTAAACTGAAATTGCTGCTCTTCGATCATCGGCCTCTCGGACCGCTCACATTGGAGGGCTCATTTGGTTCAATGAGGCATTTTGATGGCGGCAATGAACCCCGGGGCGTGATTCGGGTGAAATATCGGGTGTTGTCGCAATGAGCCAGAATAGAGTAATAGGGCTCGTTTGGTTTTTCTGTTTCGGTTTGGGGGGGGTTATTCCTCTTTTGCCCATCGTTGAAACCGAAGCTGTGTTCGACGT
>DASPVU010000248.1:0-7830 GCA_035622215.1 Myxococcota bacterium
CAGCTTTTAGTATTGCCAACGACTTCTCGTCGAGAAAAATATTGCTCAGCGATCATGATTTTATACGGCCTAAACTAAAGATGTCTTGGTCAAATCCCATCTATCAAGACGGCTTTTTCACCGTTGGTGCGTCTGCCTCAATTCGGTATGATGGCAAGCCTGCTGACGCTTTCTATAAGTTAGGATTTTCCATAGTGTCGCATAAAATCTTTGGTCTTGGTCGAGCCGTATTAGACGGTGGGATAAATCTTGCCTTTGAAGATCGGGATAATCAAAAATATGCCCTGGGCTCGGATTCGGGCTTGCGCGGGGTTGAATCACGTTTTTATTCTGGCAAGAAACGGCTACGCGGTAATTTTGAGCTACGCTCCGTGCCCATTGATATATGGATCTTCCACGCCGGCTTGGTGCTCTTTTATGACGTGGGCACCGCCTTCGATGACTGGAGCAAAGCCAATGCCACCCAAGCCCTTGGCTTCGGCATCCGCGTGCTTGCTCCTCAAGTAAGCTCGGTATTATTTCGCCTAGATCTAGCATTTCCCATCTCGGGCATGGGCAAAGAGGCCCACACTATTCTACCCAGCTTCGGCACCGGCCAAGCCTTCTAAAAGATAAAGCGCCATTCTCCAGCCGGCCGATTTTGAATTGTGAGCGCCACGGGATTTCGAGCTGGCATAAAATGTCCTAAGCAGGAATTGCTGGTCCATTTGTTCTGTATCAATTCGTCGAGGACAATCATGTTATACAATCAATTATTTCTAATTATTGCGCTTATTAATTTTTACCCGGTATATAGTAATGCCGCTGACATGTTCGATCATTTGGTAAACGATTCAGCCTATCCCAATGAATCTAAATGCCGTAACCCATGCAATAATTGCAGTAGCAATCATAGAAAATGTGACAATCTCCCATGCTGCGAGAACTGCAAAGCACGAAGATTAGTATGTGTGCGGGGTGAGCAAGCAACCAATCCTCCAGACGTTGACGGACCTATTGCCAAGGTGGTTGCCTGCGATCTATGCCATAAGAAGAAAATAAAATGTGACGGTCATCAGCCCTGCTTTCAGTGCAACTGTAGGGAGTTCAACTGTACCTACCAGCGGCAAAGCAAAATAAATCCGAAACCGAAAATAGCGACCGAAAGCGGTGTATCTTGTACCCTATCGCAACAAGGAACCGAGCCAGCCAAAGCCCTTCACAACCCCACTGGTTGCAGTAGGCGAGTCGACGATCCCGACTTCATATCGCTAGATTCCAGCGATGACGAAAAAAAGGTCACTGGCGACCACGAAGGCCCTGTGCCTTTTGATGGATAAATATCCCGTTCGCGCTAAATAGTATTTTTTCAGCCAACTCCATTAAAATTTGGTAGTTTCGCCCCAATGACGATCTTACAGCGCACATCGATGATTTGATCCAAAAAATACCAGCAAATTCGGGGCGATATCCAGTATTCTAATTTTGTAATAATCTCTTGACTAAATAGATATTAATTTGCTTTATCATTTGAAATTATAGAGGTCTCCAATGGAAGGACTTAATCGTTATTGTACTGCTTTGGTGGCTTTTTCAGTCGCATTCTCATCGTTTGCTCTACCTAATCCTCAACTGGTGAGCAAAGGCAAGGCTTGCCTGGAACATGTCGACTCCTGTGCGATCGACAAGAACCTGGCAGACATTAATGCAGTGGCCCATTTTTTATATCAAGTTGGCATGAATAAAAATCGCGGAAAAGAGTTTTCCTCGGGAACCTTTGTGATTGAGGATCCAGGCTTTAAGATACTCAACAAATTGATAGATTTTGTTAAACTACAATATGGTGATGACATTTGTAATGAGATAATAATTACGACAAAGTCGGCCTATCCGCGAAAGTCCACCCATTTTAATTCCTTTTATCTCTATAATGGCCTCGTCAAAAAGGATATTTTTGGCTCAATCATAAAACCGGATTGTAAATATATGCATTATGGCATCGATATGGGCACGGAAAAATTACCGGCTTTGGATAAGAAACATCTTCTCTTTGGGCGGATAGGGACGATCAACGGGCGAGACCTTATCTTTGTCAAAATGGAAGAGGCGGGACTGAGTGGATTTGATGCGGTCAAGCATGCGCTGGATTTGGTTACGACCACGCTCCAAAGGGCGGTTCCTGACATAGTGAAAACTGTTAAATCGAAGTTGGGTCTTACGAAGGTGACCGCGGAACTTCTAGAGAAGGAATACAATACCCTGTTAGATGAGGCGTCCTTTGATGAGGGAGAAAACCCTTTGGTAAATTTCCGTAGGGAGCGCATGCCGGGGGAGATTTTGGCCTATTTTTTAGCATTGCTGTTGGAAAGCACTGAAAAGCAGAGCGACGATTTTGACCGAGCAAAGGATCTGGTTAAGGCGGAAGGCATTCAGGCCATGGTGACCACCCTCGAAGCATTATTGAAGTCGAACACCCTAAAACCCGATCTTAAGACCAAGATGGCCGACTTTTCACACAAGCTCAGAGAACAATATCCCAAGGATTATTTCATGCGTTTTGGCAACGAGATAATGGTTCGACCCGACGATTGGAAAAAATAAATCCGGCGCCAAAAAGGGGATTTGGAGCCGGATTTTTCGGGTTATCTTATGGCCTTAAGCGTTGCTGCCGAACGTCTGGCAATGGCTGGCGGCAAAACTCATGGCTTTTTTCTCTACACCGCCTTCGTTTACGGAAATGTCGGTGTACTTTGTGGTTTTCTTTTTGGCATCTTCCTCCAGTGAATCGAAATAGGTCTCACGGCGCTCTTTGACTTCAACCACCGTTTGGCCTTGTTGGTTTTGACAAAATGCCAAAGTCGATTTGTCGTCGATTCGGCAAGACAATTTCTCAGCCCAGTTTTCTATTTTAATGTCCGGTGAATGGAGCGAGGGGACAAACTGCGATTGCAGCAAATAGCCACCTTCCGCTGGGGTCAGGATGAGCTCTTTGAGAGCGCCATTTTCCATGCGGCGGTCATCGCGGCAAATCACCCCGAAGGTGGGGGCGGCGACGCTCGTCAGGGTGGATAGCAAACATAGGGAAACAACCAGTGATTTCATATTAACTCCTCTTATTGGTAGTTTTGATATGAAATCTATACTTTTGAGCAGTTCTGGCTGGTATCGGTCAGTCGACCGATGGAGTGATTTTTTTGCTTATCGATTGGCGTCCCCAAGGGGATTCGAACCCCTGTTACCGCCGTGAAAGGGCGATGTCCTAACCGCTAGACGATGGGGACTAAGGTTTCTCACTTTTACCATTCAAGCCTTGGGTGTCAAGCGCCATGCTCCGGGTTATCGCGGTCATAGGCAAAAGCGTAGGAAGAAAAATTACGTAACCCGATTTGGCTAAAGGAAAAGCTTGGCTCCTCCCGGGTCAAGAATTTGCTCCTGAAGTGATGGGTTGTTCGTTTGATAATGGCGGCCATCAACACGATGCTCACCAGGTTGATTACTGTCATGACGGCGCTCATGAGGTCGGCCATTTGCCAAACTAGCGGGACTTCTAAGATAGAGCCAATAACCACCATGGCCAAGATCAATACGCGATAAATCAGAACGGCAGAAGGTTGGTTAATGATAAATTGAACGTTGGCTTCGCCATAAAAAGTATTCCCTAAAATGGTGGTAAAGCCAAAGAGCATGATGGCAATGCCGACGAATATTTTGCCAAAATGGCCGAAATGAAAGACGGAAGCAGCCTGCGTCAAAGCGATGCCGGTTAGATCAGGGTCCATATCGCGAGCAAGCATAATTAAGACAGCGGTCGAAGTACAAATGAGCAAAGTGTCGATATAAACCGCAAGCATTTGCACCAGGCCTTGCTGCACCGGATGCTCCACATCTGCGCTCGCTGCCGCATTGGGCGCGGAGCCCCAACCCGCCTCATTGGAAAACAAGCCACGGGCTACGCCATGTCGAATGGCTTGCTGCACCGTATGGCCAATGACGCCGCCCACGGCGGCCTGAGAATTAAACGCGGCATAAAAGATGCGCGCTAAAAGTGCGGGCATTTCGTTGATATAAATAAGCAAAACAAACAATGTCATGGCCAAATATGACAGCGCCATAAATGGCACTATAACTTCGGCAACCTGAGCGATACGCTTTCTGCCGCCGAAGATGATCAAAGAAGAGCATATGGCGAGCAAAATGCCAGAGATCAAAGGAGGGATGCCGAAGGCAGAAGACAGCCCGTGAGCTATGGTATTACTCTGTACACTATTAAATACGAAGCCCATGGCGATGATGAGCGAAAAGCTGAAGATCATGGCCAGTGGCTTGGACCTAAGTCCTGCGTGAATGTAGTAAGCGGGACCGCCATAAAATGTCCCATCAGGTTTTCGGATTTTATAAACCTGGGCCAGTGTGGATTCGGCAAAGGCGGTGGAAGAACCTAAGATGGCAGTGACCCACATCCAAAAGATGGCACCTTCACCCCCATAGGTGATGGCCGCAGCAACGCCTGCAAGGTTGCCTGTCCCGACCCGCTGCGCGAGACTGGTGCACAAGGCCTGGAAAGAGGAGATTTGTTTCTTGTTGTTGGTTTTACTGAATAAGAGCGCTTTAATGGAAGCCGGAAAGAATCGCCACTGAACAAAACCAAGATAGACGGTGAAAAATACGCCGGCCAGCAATAAAAACCAAAGCACAAAGTTGTGCCACAAGAGGTCATTAACCCTAGTGATAAATTCCAACATCTCGATTCTAGCCATCGTTTCCGTTGACAACAGCGGAGGACGCATTCTTTTGCGCCAGATACTGACCTAAAAATTGGTTGATTTCCTTAAGATTGACGGAATTTATGTCCGCCTTCAGATTTTTTTCACTCACGTTTTTCGGCTGCGAAAAATTGTTGACAAGAAAATCAGCCCAAAATCCATTATTGCGGAGCATCTTGGCGATCTTGGCAAGATAGGGCTCTTTGGCCTTTACGAGCTCATCGTTGCCGACTCCAAGTTTTGCTAACTTTTCCAATGTGGTCTTGATTTTCCTTCTCACGTATTCACTTTCCGATTTGTTTACCGACACAACCACGTCCAACCAATTTTGCGTGAGTGAATCGGTGTTTTCTACCACTTCCACCTGAGGGGAATAGGTTAGCTGCCGTTTTTCACGCAGTTTTAGTCTCAGTCTTTCTTCGACGATGTTTTTCATCAGGACGAGCCGATGATCGTGGCCAGCTTTTTCGTAAAAATTGAGCGGATAACGCACCGCCACCTTGGAGCTTTCGGTTTTGGTCTTGACATCGTAGGCTTTGTCAATTCCGGGCTTCCAGGCGATAGGCCGGCCCGGCTTTTTCTCTTGGCCAATAGCCTTCGACATGCTGCCCAAAACGCAAGCTATTTCTTGGGCCATGCGGCCTACCTCAAAATCACCTACTACAACAACGCTAAGATTTTGCTTGCCAATGTAATGGTCGTGCCATGAAAGCAGGTCTTCTCGCTTGATGTTGAGCAAGTCGTTTAGCTTGGCTCGCCCCACACGATAATCCTCCTCAGTGATCGACTTTAGATAATCATGCTGCAGTGGCGCCCAAATGTCGTGCTCGAGCGCGGCATAGCCCGTTTTGATCTGTTCTTTGGCGCGGCTGATGCTTGATTCGGCGTAAAGCGGATCGGTAATAAAAGCCCTTAACAATTCTAGGGAAAATCTCAGATCTTTATTTCTCGTCCTGATATTGGCCTGTAGACGATTGCTTAACAAAGATATGTTCGCGTGAAAGGCAACGTTTCGCAGAAGCAAGGGGAAGTCTTTAGGGGGATGTTTGTTGACGCCTCCATCAATCAATACGGCTTGGGCTAGCCGGGAAATGGTAAAATCCTGTTGAGTCATGGCGCCATAGCCGTCATTGGCGAAGATGGTAAAAAGGATTTCATCCTGTTTAAATTTGGTTGGTTTAAGTAAGGCGCGAATATTGTTGTGAAGCTTCAGACCATAAGCATCTAGATCGCGATTATGCTCAAGCTCTATATGCTTTTCTGAGCAATCAGGGATGCGATACTGAAATGCGATTGAGCGCTCTTCGGCGGCTTTGGTCATTTTTAGCGATGAGCTTTTGGTTAGATGCGTTTTCAACTGAGCTAAATTGCTGTTCGTTTCTTCGAGGGCGCCAAGCGCAAACACATAACGGTTACCTGATGCGAGAGCATGTTTTAACGCCCGTTGACAGTCCTCTTTGGTTAGCTTGGCCAAAATGGGCGAAACCCATGCTTGATAGTCTTTCGCATCGTTGGCAAAGCTATTTTGGTTGATATGTTCAAGAATACGGCTGATCCACGTGCTGGATGTTTCCGTTGGCTGTTCGACGACCCATTGCTGAATGGAATCGATGAAGGCTGCCTGAGTGCCCAAGAATTCTTCATCCGAAAAGCCAAACTCGGCGGCGCGCCTGAGGGCGAAGAGCGCCTCACCAAAACGCTTTTCATAGTCGGAAGGATTACTAATGACGCTGAGCGATAGTTCAAAGGTGCCTGGCTTAAAGAGAAAGCCATTAAGCACCGGTTCGCGTAAGGTATCGCTCGTCTCCTTAGCTTTAATGCGATAGGTGGAATTGAGCATATCAATCGCCACATCGAAGGCTATGCGGTCTTTTAGTATCGCTTTACTAAACTGCGGCTTGGTGGTTTTTTTTGCTTGGATGGCGAAGACCGTCTCGACATAGGGCATTTCTGATTCATGCACTATAAAAACGCTATGGCGGTAATCGGGATTTAGGATTTTTGGCTTTTCGCTTGGTGTCGTTGCTGGTTTAATACTACCGAAGGTGTTTTTCAAAAGCTCGGCGGGCTTAAGATCTGCTAAATCGCCCACCAGAACAAGGGCAAGATTATTGGCTTGATACCACTTCTTATAGAAGGCGGTGAGAGCCTCCTTGGTGAAGTGCTCGCGAATTTCAGGTTTTCCTATAACCGGCCGAGAGACATGCAAGGTGCCCGATAGCAACCTTTCAACCACTCGTTTGGCCAGCTTGCCATTGGTGCTTTCATACTCGCGCTCTTCATTATCAATTATATTCTTTTCTTTGCTAATGGCTTCGTCTTTGAAATCCAGACCGTCAGCGAAACTCCGCAAAATTTCCAGCGCTTCCACCACATCTTTCTCTTGGCAGGTGGGCAGATTAATTTGATAAACCGTGTTTTCCGTGTAGGTATAAGCGTTAGCATCGCGGCCCCAAGACATGCCATGTTTTTGCAGCCACGAGCTTAGGCTCTCTCCTTGAGAAATCTTGCGATCATCAAAAGCTAAATGCTCCACCATGTGAGCCATGCCAAGCTCGGCTTTTGATTCATGAAAGCTTCCTACCGAAACATTGAGGCGTAGCAGGCAATGGCCCTTGGGATTGTCATTAGCCATGAAAAAATACTTTATGCCATTTTCCAATTGGCCTTCGGTGATCCTTTTAGAGATATTTATCTGGTTTTCATCAGGTTTTTTTATCAATGTATCGAAGCAACTTCTGTTGCAGCCAATTAGTGCAATAAACGGCAACGCGAGTAGTAGTGCGCGTTGCACAATGGATTTAGTCATTAATGGTCTCCAAATCGACAAAGTGCCATAGTAGCGTATGATTACCTTCTGTCACCTCCGGGATTTCACCAAAGCTTTGTTTTGTTTTTTGCGCCTTACAAACTTGATTTTTTGTGCTCTAAAGGGAAGCTTAGAAAAAGCGTAAAATTTTGGAACATGTGATGGATTGCCGAAAGATGAAGCGTTTTATCAGGTTTTTTTGCCTCTTGGCCGCGTTACATTCGTCGTATTCCTTGGCGGATGAAAAGCCGAAAAAAGTGAGCAGGAAAATCGTTGCCG
>DASPVU010000249.1:0-9319 GCA_035622215.1 Myxococcota bacterium
AGGTTTCATCCATGTCACAACTCTTTGAACTGATTCCCCTGGTGGGATTTTTTATTGCCTACAAGACTCACGACATTTACGTGGCCGTTGTGGTTCTAATGGCGCTAATGGCCATAGGCCTGATTGTGCACCGCGCGCAACGCAAGACTATCACCAACATGCAATGGGTCTCTTTCATTTTGGTGCTGATTTTTGGCGGCATAACCTTGATGTTTCGCAACGAAATCTTCATCAAATGGAAGCCCACCGTGCTGAATTGGGGTTTTGGCTTAGCGTTTTTGGTCAGCCATTTTGTTGGCAAAAGGAATTTTACCGAACGCATCATGTCAGCGGCCAAAATCCACGCTCCCAAACAGACATGGCAGAAACTCAACATGTCTTGGGTGATCTTTTTTCTCTTTTCCGGAGCGCTCAATCTATTTGTGGCCTATCGGTTTAGCACGGATTTTTGGGTCAATTTCAAACTCTTTGGCCTCTTTGGCCTGACCTTTCTTTTCGCCATCGGTCAGGCCATATATCTACGCAAACACATACAAAACCAGTGAGCCGACCCATGCCCACTAAAACGATTCTCGCCTCATGGAACCAAACCATCACGCCGCTCGATGAACTCAAAATCCCCATATTAGATCGAGCTTTTTTTTTCGGCGACGCGGTTTACGAAGTGTTGCGCATCTACCGCGGCAAGCCGTTTTTGTTAGAAGCCCATATGTCTCGTCTGGCTCAAAGCCTGAGAGAGCTTTCGATCCATAATGCCCCCGACGTCGAGGACGAGATCTTAAAGAACATTGCGCTGAACCAGGTGCAAGAAGGCATGACGTATGTGCAGATTTCTCGGGGCAGCGGCCACAGGTCCCACAGCTTTTACCAAAAACCATTTACGCCCAATACTCTTATCTACACCGAAGCTTTCTTCGAACATCCGGCGGAAGAGGAAGCAAAAACCGGCATCTTTGCCATCACCCAAGATGATGTGCGCTGGGGGCGTTGTTATATCAAGTCGGTGAATCTCCTAGCCAATTGCGTAGCGCTGAGCCACGCCAATGAAGTGGGCGCAGAAGAGGCCATTCTCATCCGTGACGGTTGGGTGACCGAAGGGAGCACCAGCAATGTTTTTATTGTTAAGAACCATAGCGTGATAACACCGCCACTTTCTGCGCGTATTCTTCCCGGCACCCGCCGGCGGTTTTTAGTCCAGGCTTTAAAAGAGCAAGGCCAGAATGTAGAAGAAAGGCCCATCGCCAAGTCAGAACTTTTTACGGCTGACGAGGTTTTTATTTCAAGCTCAATCAAAGAAGCACTGCCGGTAATCGCTATCGATCAGCAGGCAATAAACGGCGGTCGCATTGGCCCCGTAGCCGCACTAGCACGCGCCCTCATTGTGCAGAGCTCACAGCTCTCCGACTGATTGAAAAATCGCTGCATAGGCCTTCGTGAAAGACTCGGGCATGGCCTCGATTGACAGCGGCTCTTTGGGAGAAATGGTTGACGGATCGGGAAGGTCGCCAAATACCTTGATCAGGTTTTCGTTGGCGTTGTATGAATAGCTACGGGCATGAGCAAAGGTGTTCGCATAGTCGCGGGCAAACTCCACAAAAAAGTTCAAGAGCTTTTTATTAAGTATGCGTGCCCCATTGATTTCAATGAACAGTTTAAATTCGCTCATGACGGTGAAGTCTCTCATCATGATGGCTATGGAGGGAATAAACTCTCCCTCCGTCCTCGCATTGATGGCCTCACGATAGTTTTTATAATTGTTATTCATGTCCGCCAATCGCGAAGAATACACTCTTTCACGCGGCATTGACTGCTTAACCGTCGGGTGCGCAAGACCCATATCTATGCTCATGGCGGCTAAAAAATCTCCCTGTTCGATCAATCGCGTGGCAATCTCACGCCACACGCGATGGTTTCTTCTTCGCTCCTTATGCCCGGTGGGTGCAGTGATACTGGTATGAACAAAGGTCGATAATTTATTGCTGAAGGCAACACTGTTAGCGATACAGATCCTTTGTTTCTTTAAGATGATTTGGTCGAAAATTGCGGGCAACGACATTTTGGCAAAAAGCCGACGCGATTGCTCCATTATGGCAAACACGAGAGTCTCGATGTTCTGTTGTCTACGAAATTCTCTTCCAGGAATTTGGCGAAGAACTAAGCCGGACTTTTTTGGGCCCAAATAAACGTCAGCAATCAGCATCATAAGATATCTTTCGACGCCTAAGGGTAAAAGAATTCTTACAATCTTAATCAGCGAATTCAGGGGCAAGGCAGTTTGAAAAAACAGGCTCCGATGCTCATACAAAAGCCTTTTCGCTGTAAGATCCTGGGACACAGAATTGCTAAGTAGTATTGAGATCTTGATCCGCGAGAAATAATGTCCCAACATTTCCGCTACCAGTGGCGCCCATTTTTCTTTCTCTGGATCTTTTCCGAGAGCCGTCAAGATCTCATGCATTATTGCGGGCACATCGCTCACTCTTTCCCGCTCGAAATACTCTTCATCCACGCCGTAAAAGTATTTCATGGCCGCCATAATATCTAGAACCCGCACCAAGGAGCCATGCTCTACTAAAATTTTAATCGCCGCTGCTTTTTTCAGTCTTATGGCCGTTTCTATCGGCCACTCATCAAGCGCATTTCTTTGCCATTGCCAATTGCCGAGGAAAATCTCTCGTTCTAAACCTTCGATGTCATCGTTTTCTATGCAGTCAAAGATAGGGTGGGCCGAGGACTGAATTGGGCCCATGGCGAAGCCACAAATGACCATGAGCCTGAACAGGTAGTTCGACATCGAGATTCTCACATAATATCAGCGCACTGATATTAGGCTATGTACCGGGCACAATATTCCAGATTGGCAAGAAACTTATTAATGAGCCGACGTTCGGAATCTATTGTAAAAAACGCTGACTCTTCGGCAATCTGCGCTCTGTCGGAAAGTGAGGCATAACTTGCGCCGGCTATCTTGTCCATGATGAGCGTTACATCAGGGCGCCGATTAAGAAATTCCTCTAGCTCTAGGCCATGAGAAATTCGGCCCATGCAGGTGTTAATGAGACAGAGATTGGGCTTGGCGTGGCTTAACATATCGATAGTGAGAAAAGGAACATGGGCCGACGTGTGAAAGGACACGACATCACAGGAAGAGAAAATTTCTTCCTTAGTCATGCGAGCGGCGCCCAAATCTGACAGCTCAGGCAGGACACGTTGCGAATGATAATGCACCGACATGCCAAAGGCTTGGGCCATGGCTAAAAGTCGCTTGCCGACGGCCCCCATGCCAATAATGCCAAAAGGTCGCTCAAACACGCTGACCGCCGGCTTTTGATAACGAAAAAATTTCATCACCTGCAGCATGACCCACTCGGCAGTCTCCATGTCGCAATATTCCGTTACGGTTAACACTCGAATACCGTGGCTATTACAATAATCCATGGGCAAAAGCTTGGTCGATGTGCCCAAAACGCAAATAAAACGCAGTTCGGGGAACTTGGAAAGCAGCCCTGCGCTTAACGGCTGATAGATGGATACTAAGATGCCGCTCACGAGTTTTTTATCGAAAACCAGCGTTTTCGCTTCCTCTGCTGTGGCCACCTGAATCAGAGGTTCTGACGAGAGCAAGCCAGCCTGGGCAGCAAACTCGGGAATTCGCTGAGCTAGGTCAATCGCAACAATCTGATTTCCCGCACTCACTTCTTGCCCACAACTTCGTCGAATTTGGCGGCGAGCACGAAATCAGCTCGTGACAAGCCACCGATCTTATGCGTCCAGATCTCTGCACGCAATTTTCCATATGACACCAAGAGATCAGGATGATGGCCATTGTCTTCGGCCACTTTACCCAACGAATTCGCAAGATTGAGCGCTTCGACAAAATTGCGCACCAAAAAGACCCGTTCCAGATGCCCTGCCGAATTCACCGACCATCCTTCGTTAAGACTTGGGAGCATTTTTTGTGCTTCGATTATCGACATCGGTGGCACCCCACCCTGACATGGTATGCATTGTTCACGTGCCAGATCTATTTTTTCATTTTTCTCGTTATTCATGGCTTCCTCATAGTTTTTCCGCGATCAATTCGGCGATGTCCTTGACGACGATCTCGTCCTCTTTACCTCGATCCTTAATACCATCGCTGAGCATGGTCATGCAAAATGGGCAACCCGTGGCTATGGTTTTAGCGCCGGTGTTGATGGCCTGATCAGTGCGCTCATGGTTGATGCGCTTTCCCTGATGCTCTTCCATAAACATGCGACCACCGCCCGCGCCACAACAAAAACTCTCGCGCTTATTCATGCTCATTTCTGTCACGGGCTTTGAGAAAGCGTGATTGATAACTTCGCGCGGCGCATCGTAGGTGGCGTTATAGCGACCAAGGTAGCAAGGGTCGTGAAAAGTTACCGAAGTTAGGGAATCCTTAACCGCGACGGATAGGCGATTGTCTTTTAGGAGCTCGCCGAGCAATTCCGAATGGTGCTGGACTGTGTAATTGGTGCCAAAATCGCGATACTCATTTTTCAAGGAGTTGAAACAATGAGGGCAACTGGTGAAGATCTTCTTAAATTTATATTTGGCAAGCGTCGCGATGTTTTCTTTGGCCAGCATATCAAAGAGATATTCGTTACCCATTCGCCGAGCGGGATCACCGGTGCATTTCTCTTCACAGCCCAAAATGGCAAAATCAACATTGGCTTTTTTTAGAATGCGTACTAACGATTGCTGAATTTTTTTCGCGCGATCGTCAGTGGCACCCGCGCAGCCCACCCAAAACAAATATTCCACTTCGCCCTGTTTTTCGGCCATGGTGGGAACATCTAGGGATGCCGCCCATTCGCTTCTTTTGCTTTGACCCACGCCCCAGGGATTGCCCTGAATCTCCATGCCCTTGAGCGCAGAATTGAGCTCCTTGGGGTAGTCGCTTGCTTCCATCATCACGAGATGGCGACGCATATCGATGAGGGAGGTGGGCACTGAGTCAATCAAAACTGGGCAGACGTCCACGCAGGCCGCACAGGTGGTACATGCCCAGATGTCGTCGAGATGGACTTGGCCGTGAGTATCGTAGGAACCATTGGGCAAAACCTTATCATCAGCGATTTTTTCCCGATTGATCAAAGGCGTTTTTATTTCGATAGTTTTTAGCTTCTCTTCGTTTCCATCTACGGTATTGCCAATGAAGTTCTTATATTGTTTAAACTGCGGCCAATTTTCGTAGCGCAGATTGAGTTTGATATCGTGCAACACTTTTTTGGGATGAAGAGATTTATTAGTGAGTGCGGCCGGACATACTGCATCACATCGTCCGCATTCGGTGCAGGCAAAGGTATCGAGCAAGGACTTCCACGATAAACCATCCACCCGCTCAATGCCAAACGCCTCCGTATTGTCAAAATCGATGGTCCGTGGTTTGGCGACGCTGTCAAAACGGCGAAAGTAAATATTGGGACCGGCAGCGATTAGATGGAGGTGTTTGGAACTTGGAATATAAACGGCAAAGCCCAAGAATACGGCGAGATGGCTAAAAAACCCAAAATGATGCACAGAATTGAAAACACTTGCGGGAAGTGCGGCATAGAGCCCTGAAAGCAGGGAGCTCACCGGCAAAAACCACAAAAACCCGTGCGCGAGCTCTCCATGCTCCACCCGCATGGCCGTTTCCGTGGGAACGTAGAGAAAAAATGTCAGGTACAATAAGCCGATCAGCCAAAGTATTGTTTCCGCGTCTTTCGAACGGGGAAGCAGACGTTTTTTTGGAATAACGATGCGACGATACAATGCGATAGCAACCGTGACGATAACGAGCAAGGCCAGCGCGTCTTGACTGAACTCAAAAACTCTCGCAAAAGACGCCGACAAGAAATTACGATACAAGAAAGGCTGCACATCAAAGTAGACCAGGAATTTGGTCAGGCCATAGGCCACTAGCTCTAAATGACCAACGGCTAAAATCAAGAATCCGTAAAAATAGACCAAATGCATAGAACCATAGCTCTTATCTTCCATGACCCCTTTATGGCCAAACACGTATTCCATCACACTGGCGATGCGGCGGGGAATCTGATCGAAGAGATTCTCTTTGGCACCCGAACGCACCATGGCGAAAATCTCTGTCAAGCGGCTGGTTGACAAATAACCGCAAACCAAGACCATGGTCAGAACAATAAGCGATTGCAATGCAAACATCGGCCATCACCTTTTTCATAGTTGTGGGACTTCGTCTTCTCGCAGCGTCAAAACTTCTACACCAGTCTTACTGACTCGCACCGTGTGTTCACATTGGGCGGATAATTTGCGGTCTTTGGTAACGGCCGTCCAATTGTCTCCGAGGACTTCTACCTGCCACACGCCTTGGTTAATCATGGGCTCGATGGTAAAAATCATACCTTCCACCAAGCGTCTTCCCGTGCCGCGTTTGCCGTAATGAGGAATTTGTAGGGTTGGATGATGAAAGACTTTACCGATGCCGTGGCCGACAAAATCGCGCACCACGGAAAAACCATGGCTCTCGGCGATTTCTTGAATACTGGCACCGATGTCACCTATCCGTTTTTCTGGTGCCACTTCGCGAATGCCGGCCCATAGACATTGCTCTGTTACTTCCACAAGCTCTCGTGCCTGAGCGCTGGGATTTCCCACAAAAAACATTTTTGAGGTATCGCCATAAAAACCGTTCAGCACGGGGGATACGTCAATATTGATGATATCGCCCTCCCTCAATATGATTTTGCTTGAGGGAATACCATGGCATACGACTTCATTGACACTGGTACAAACCGATTTGGGAAAGCCGTGGTAACCTAGGGGGCCGTTTTTCGCGCCATGGGCTTTGGCAAGCCTGACCACTTCATCGTCGATCAGCTGCGTGGAGATGCCCGGTCGCACTATTTTGCCAACTTCGGTCAACATGAAGGCCGCGAGTTTACACGCAGCCCGCATACCCAAAAGGTCATCGCCGCTCAGAATTTCAATAACATCGCTCACTAGAACACCCGTAAAAGCCCATATGCCCGCTAACTAGCCGATAGATTTACAATTAAAAAGGGGCGGACCTTGGTGAACGGTACTGGACAGATGTAAGGAAAAATAATATTAAAATATCAACAATACCAACCTGGATTTAAAGGATATAATAATGAAACTAAAAGTGGCGATATTTTTATCAACAATCATGGCTCTTTCGACATCGTCCTGGGCTGCTAATACGTTTACCAAGGCCCTGATTATTACCATCGACCAAAAAACACTCTCTGATGGCATGAACAAGGCCTGGGACCATGCTCGGCTGGATTATATTTTTGCGAAGGCCAAGACTAAGTACGACGGAGTTTACCCGGTTACCGGAGAATTGGTGCGCAACGACGAGTATATGGAACTCATCTGGCACGCTGCGCTCCATAAGCATGACGTCGTTGACTATGTAAGCTTCGTGCACGAAGAGGATCAATGGATCAAACCCGAATGGAAGGTAGCAAAGAACTCGAATAAACTACGCATGGTTTATAGCGAAGCTTGTCATGGCGGAAATGGCCTAAAGCATTTCATTCAAGAATATGGAGCATTTGTATCCGCTGGACATACCGACGAAAGCCCTCATTTGTCCGCATCGCCCTTCTTCAGTTTCGTCTTTTTGATGTCATGGCTTGATGGCGAGTCCTTTTATCAATCGCTCAGAAACGCTGAAGCTACGGGATCAAATGCCCTCAATGATCCGCGCTATTTTGGTATCGCCAGAGTCTTTGGTAAGTATACCGACGTGTCCCAGGCGATCGACGGCTCACGCATAAAATACGCTTATCGCGGAGACGTGAGCGTGCTCGACTTCAATATCAACAGCCCGCGCGAAGAAATCTGGACCGACGGTCTCGAATATGTCGAAGCGACCATAACAAATGATGGCACCATAGCTCCAGGGAAGGTGCGGTTAGAGATTTTGCAGGAAGTATTCAGCAAAATCGCACCGCAACTCGGTCTCATGGGCATTAAGTTTTAGGGGAGAATTCGCCCTCCCTTAATCCCTCTCCCGCACGCGGGAGAGGGAAATTCCAAACGAGTCGTTATCGTGAGTTTCTTGCTCATCAGCTTCTTGCTCTTGGGTTTCCACCGCGAGGATGAAGAAGGCGCCGCCCATGAGGCTGAGGTCGCGGAGAAGTTCAAACCAGACGATGTTGAGATATTCGCCGGTGTAGATGGCTGGAATGTGCACCATGATTTGATAGACGCTCAAGAGAGCAATCACGCCGTAGCACGCATATTTGGTTTTGATGTCGCACGCGATCATGAAGCCAAGAATAATCCACGAAAATCCGGCGACATAAATTAGGCTGAGTTCGCCAGGAATGAAACTAGTTAAGCTTTCGACCGCCGTCCTTGGTTTCCAAATATAAATTAACCCAGTAATCGCCAGCGGCACACTGTAAATAACACGCCCCCAATTCCACCAGATTTGTGACATAATATCTCCCCTGATCAATTTGTTTTCTATATCTATATTTACCATTAAGGAAGCCAATAGAAAAAATTGCTTGGATTGATCACGCATATTGTTAGATTGGCGAGTGGCTGCTTCTATGCAAGGATAAGCCGGGTGAAAACGTTTATCGACATAGGAAACATCAGACTCGTCAACGTGTTAGCTGACCAAGAGTCACGCTCGCCGCAAAGAATTTATCCCGCGCCGGATAAATTAATCGCAACAGCCGTCGTTATTTCCTTGGGGTTTCATGTAGGTATTTTTCTTCTGGCACCCTGGATGCTGCCCAAAGTGCGTGATCACCGTAATGCCGCCTTAGCGGTTTGGCTTGTGGAAAAACCGGCAAGCCCACAACTACCCGATCCATCACAAAAAACCGTGGTCGCACTAGCCACTACAGAGCCAAAAAAGCCTCGAGATGCGCGGTTTTTGGCAGAGCAGGATCACGCCACGGAAAAGGAGCAAAAAGCTCCGATCAATGGGACAGGGGATGACAGCAGGGAAAGTGGCCAAAACTCCTACTACGAACTCAACGAAGAAGCGAATTCAGTGGCAAAGCCTACCGTGGATCGTTTTCTGAACCACCCCAAGAAACGAAAAAATCAAGGAGACGACGTGCTCGGCATCAAGGCTCAGCTGAACAGTGAGAATTCCCGCCACACCAACTCTTCCTTCGACCTATTAAAGGACGTAGAAATGGGCGACAAGACCAACTTGAACGCCTGGCAATGGCGTCATGCGCCCTTCTTCAATCGTATTAAGTCGGCCATTGGTCAAGTGTGGTCGCCACAGCAACAAATTCGGCGCTTTGACCCAAAGGGCACGCTTTTAGGCCATAAAGATCTC
>DASPVU010000250.1:0-8240 GCA_035622215.1 Myxococcota bacterium
ATGACACACACCATCCCACCTTCGCTTGTTTGATGTCACACACGATGTTCTCATGCAGCGACTTTTCAATATAAAGCGTGGGTAGCGCCCACGGGTAGTGATCTAGTACAATCTTGTCATGTCGCAGGGGGCCGCTTTTGCGAATTTCCTTGAGTCTAATTTTGGCCTTGCCGACCTGAAAGACCGGTTTCTGCTCTGTAACAAATTGATAGAACTCGTGTTTGCTCATGGCAAAACAAGATGCCGCCGCAAAAACTAAAGCGGCGATCATTAATCCGCGTGCTGTCATGTAGAACTCCTCGGCTACGTTAGATCAGAAATGATAGACCCCATCCAGCCCCAAAGCGTGGGCGATTTTATCTAGAGCGTGTTTGTTTTGATCCAAGAATTTTTTATCCAAAAAATGATCTAGGGTTAGTTCCTCCAGATAGTATTGTTGGATGATTTGCTCGAGTTCTTGGTAAAGACTATCCGTCAGCAAAACGCTCGATTTTATATGTGGAAGCTCTTGATCAGATAGCAATATGCGTAGACGCAGGCAGGCCGGTCCTCCACCGTTGGCCATGCTCTCAGAAACATCCATGTAGTGAACTTCGTTGATGGGGTTATCACCGTGAAGAAGCCTAACAATAGCGGCCTGGGCTTTTTCCATCGCGAGGCATTCGTGGGGTGCAAATAACAGCATCTTTCCATCCGGTTTGGTTAAGAGCTGGGAATTAAATAGATATGAAGTTATCGCTTGATCAATGGGCAATTCGGCATTGCTTATTTCGATGATGCAGGGATCTTCGCCGAAAAGCTGGTTGAAACGCTCGTTGATGGTGTTCAGCGCCGAAGCTTGTTGTAAGAAGGCCCACTCGTGGCATAAAAGCACGTTTTCATTGACCACGGCGACCACATCGTTATGGAAGGCGCCCCGATCAATCGCCAAGGGGTTTTGCTCGATGTTCATAAAGTAATCAGCATCGAGTTTATGCCTAACTGCCAAAGCATGGTTTGCCAGCCTAGATTGTCGAGCGGGAAAAACCGTGGTTTTTTGTGAGGAAAGCGCGCCGTCTTTACCGTAAACAAAAATCTGCAAGCCCTTCTGGCCATGGCTCCTACACAGGCGATTGTGATTAGCGGCGCCTTCATCGCTCAGCACAACATGAGGAAGCAGCGCATTATGCACCAAAAAATGCTCCTCATGGGCGAATATGTGCTTTAACACTCGGCCAGAAAATTCATGTTCAATGCTGCGATGAAACATGGTGATTAAATTGCTCGGGCTGATGTGCACCCTATGGTCGCCCGAATCCGCGCTTGGGCTTATGGTCGCGCAATTGGCTGCCCACATGAATGAGGATGAACAAAGGCTTAGAAAAACATCGGGCATCAATGCATGCGCCTTACTAAACATCGTCTCCTCATTGCCGCTAAAACCTAGATTCCAGAAGCTCTTTAGGTGCGGGCGCTCATGTGGCGGTAACACGCCTTGAACGAAGCCTCGCTTAGCCAAATAATGCATCTTTCTTAGGCCCTGCAAGGCCGCCTTTTTCGGATTGGACAAGGTCCGTTGGTTCTTTTTTGAGGCAAGATTGCCCAAGGAAAGCCCGGCAAAATTATGGGTTGGGCCCACCAGACAGTCAAAATTAACTTCAGTAACCGAAAGCTCCATAGGACACCCTTAATTTTTATATGTTCGCCATGACGATAATTGCCCATTGCATAGGCAACAATATGCGATAGCTTCCGAACAGAAAATAAGTGGATGCATGGAAATACACGGTTGTATGCTCAAATGGGTATTGTGTAATTTAAGGAACGTATTGTGAAAATTGCGAGCATTATTTTGTGCGCGGGTGTTGGTAGCCGTTTTAAGAGTAATAAGAACAAAATTCTTCACGAATTATGCGGACGGCCCTTAGCATATTGGTCCATCAAGAATGCAATGGCGGTTACCAATCTTCCGCCTATCGTCGTTATTAGTCATCAAGCCCAAGCGGTGGAAGAAGAGTTGAGAAAGCATTTTCATGATGCCGTGGTTTTTGCTTACCAGGAAGTGCCCAATGGCACAGCCGGGGCGGTAAGAGCGGCCATACCTCATTTAGATGAGTCCTGCCAAAGTGTTTTGGTTATTTGTGGTGATACGCCACTTTTAAAGACTGAATCTCTAGCCCAACTGGTGACGATTCAACAAAATAGCCATGTGCCCATTGCTTTGATGACAGCATTTACTGACGATCCCTCGGGTTATGGCCGGATTATCCGCAATAGGTCGCAGCAAATTTCCGGCGTGGTGGAAGAGGGTGAAACCTCTCCGTTAGAGCGTGAGATCAAGGAAGTTAATCCGGGAGTTTATGTCTATGATGTAGACTTTTTGCGTGACCATATTTTTAAAATTACACCCAGTAGGCAAAAGAGCGAATTCTATCTCACTGACCTCATAGAAATTTATTATCGAAGCGGAGCGTCCTATGGCCCTGTCAGTAATGTAGAAATTTCCTGCGAAGAGATGCATGGGATAAACGACCGAAGACAGCTTGCTTATGCACAAAAGGTGCTAAATCGTCGTTTGCTCGATAAGTGGATGTTAGAAGGGGCGACGTTTATCGACCCCGACAATACTTACATCGAAGAGCGCGTTAAGCTTTCCAAGGATGTGGTGATTTATCCTGGCGCGTATCTTTCTGGCGAGACCCATGTTGGCGAAGGTGTAATTATTGAAAATGGCGCCATTATTAAAGATACAGTAATCGAAAACTATGCGCATATTTTCCCCTATACACTTTGTGATCAGGCCTACGTCGGAGAGCGATGTAAGATTGGTCCCTTCGCTCGTTTGCGACCCGAGGCGCGGCTGGAAAATGATGTAAGGGTCGGAAACTTCGTTGAGATTAAACGGAGCCGGCTCAAAGAGGGCGCCAAAGCCAACCATTTGGCCTATATTGGCGATGCCGAACTCGGAGCAAATTCTAATATCGGCGCTGGTGCTATTACCTGTAATTTTGATGGGCGCAACAAGCATCGAACCGTGATCGGCGAAGGAGCGTTTATTGGATCAAATGTTACTCTCATTGCTCCTCTGGCCATCGGAGATCATGCATTTGTCGCTGGGGGCTCAACTATCGATCGCGAAGTTCCAGAAGCCACCTTGGCCATTGGCCGTGCTCATCAGGTGAACAAGGAGCGAAAAAGGAAAACGGAACTTCTTTCTGAAAGTTCTAAGAAATCGTCGTCGGCACACTGATTAAATAAGGTCTGGGATTGATTCTTCGCCCGTGTTTGCCGATTTCGAAATGTAGATGAGGGCCTGTGCTCAGACCCGTATTGCCGACACGGCCAATTTCCTTTCCGCGCTTAACTTTGTCGTTTTTACGCACCAAGATGCTGCTCAAATGCCCATAAACCGTGGTGTAGCCATCTTTATGCAGTAGTTTGATATGTTTCCCTAGCTCAGCATCTTCACCGGCAATGGCCACGACGCCATCAGCCGAAGCAACAACGGAAGTGCCAATGGGAGCCCTAATATCAAGCCCATGATGCTTTTTTCTTTCGTGGGTAAAGGGATCGCTGCGCATGCCGAACCCGCTGGAAATCTGCCCTGCACCTACAGGAAGCATGCTCGGCGTAGTGTCTAGCAGATCTTTAATGGATATGGCTTTTCCTAAAAGGCTTGCACTTTCTAAACGCAATTTTTCCTGTGAGGAAGATAATTTAAAAATACTCTCATTTGCATCAGTCAGAACATTCTCCATCCCCTTAAAACCCTCATCAGCTATTTGATGAGATCTTGTTCTTGCGACGTCCGCGAGGCTTACCGGATAGTTTTGGTCGATATCTTTCATCACCTTAATGATTTCTCTTTGAAACATTCGGACATCGCTTGCCGAGTCCCTAAGCTCAACCAATTGATCATCGATGTTGGCGAGATTCTTCTTTAAATCGGCATTTTCTGCTGATAGGCTCGCAATGATTTGGCTCTTTCTGCTCAAGAGTCCGTATTGCCAAAGTATAATGCCGCTCAAAAAAGTGAGGGTGACCAAGCAAATTTTGAGCGGTGTAAAAACTCTAAAGCTAAGGTCTATTTTTTGCACGTTCATCAATTAGCCTGTGTATCAAAATATTCTCACGTTTGCCTTTTTTGATCCTAGCAAGACATCGAAGCTTTGGCTAGTGCGGTTAAGATCCCACGTGCACCAAAATGACGGTGATGTTGTCTTCGCCGCCGCGAAGATTGGCTTCGAGTATCAGTTGCCGTATTGCTCTTTTTGGTTCAAATCGGCGCAATAACTTAAGAATCCCAGAATCTAACACCATATTATTTAAACCATCAGTGCATAACAGAAATATATCATTTACTTCCACGGGCACTGAAAAATAATCGGCCGACACTTTTTCCTTGTGACCGATCGCTCGAGTAATAATATTTTTTAATGAACTGGTGTTCGCTTCTTCAATGGTCATAATGCCGGCTTGTATTTGTTCATTAACTAATGAGTGATCGCTGGTGAGCTGGTGGAGGGTGTCGTTACGGAAGCAATAGATTCTGCTGTCTCCGATGTGGGCGATATTGGCCCGGTTGGAGAAGAACGCCAGTGCGCTCAACGTAGTGCCCATGCCGCGCAGATCGGCGTGTCTTAGACTCTGACGGTAGACTTCTTTGGCAGCTTCTAAAAACGCGACCTTTAAGGCCTGATCGGCGTCTATGTTTTCCGATAGTTTTTTCTCGTAGGTCGCTCGCGTGACTTTTATGGCGATACTCGAAGCTCGGTCGCCTCCCTTATGTCCGCCCATGCCGTCGGCGACCATGAACAACCCGAGGTCCAGATCATAAAGGTAGCAGTCCTCATTATTGGCGCGTTTGCGGCCGATATCGCTTTCTGCCCAGGATGTTAGGCTGACCAACGCTTTGCCCCATAATTTAATTCAGTTAAAACAGGCTCTAAAAAACTTATTAGTTAAATCACCGATTCGCAAGTGACACTAACAATTGATAGTTGGGGGGCGAAAATGGTGCAGGAGTTCAGTGATTCAATTTCCGAAGAAGCCTGGATTAGTCGTTGGTTAAAGGAGAGGGCCAAGCTCAAGGCGTCTTTTTCCGAGCAGGAGAAAGAACGCCTTTATAAGGGCATGGTGCTCACACGAGCGGTGGATAACGGGCTCAAGCAGCTTTTTTTATCCGGTGAAATTACCTACGGTTCTCGGTCCTTTCAAGGAAAAGGCTTTCGATCTTTGGGGCAAGAGGCGATTTATGGTGCTCCACTTAGGCTTAGAACAGGCAGTGGTTTTATAGACAATGGCGTCTACACTGGTGATTTTGCAGCACCCCTCATCCGCGACTTAGGAATATTCTTGTTCATGAGTGACGACGATGTGGTGGCAGCTCTAAATGCCCAAGCTGGCAAATCGGGTCCACCATGTGATGGGCGGGATTTTCATGTGGGAGATTTTAGCCGAGGCCTTCTAATCGCCGCAGCTCCACTGGCCATTGCTACTTCTACGCTTCTTGGCCTTGCCTTAGCGTTTAAGAGGAGGCAAGAGCCACGGGTCGCCGTGAGCTTTATCGGTGATGGTGGTACGTCGCTCGGGGAATGGCATGAAGCGATCAATTTCGCCGCGGTTCATTCGCTCCCCATGATTTTCTGCGTGCAAAATAATCAGATGGCGCTGTCAACGCCCAGGAGCATCCAATCCCGCGCTCGATCTTTTGCTGACAAGGCTTTAGGTTACGGCATTCGAGCACTCACCATTGATGGCAACGATGTTTTAGAAGTGGCCAGCGCATTTGCCTTCGCCGCAAACCTTGCACGCTCTTTAAATGGCCCAGTTTTGCTGGAGCTTGAAACGATGCGCATGTGCGGTCATGCTCATCACGATGACATGCTTTATTTGGGAGCGGATCCCACGCCGTCTTTTTCCATCGGGAAAGCAAAGCCAGATGGCTATGTCGATCAAAAACTCTTTGAAAAGTGGCGAGCATTAGACCCCATAACACGCTACGAAACTAAGCTCATCGAAGAAGGTCTTTTAACGCCGAAAAAAGCCCAGGATATCAAAAATCGAGCAAGTGAACGGGTCAGAGAGGGCATCTTGCAGGTAAAAGCGCGCCCATGGCCACGGCTGATCGGCGAGGATAATGATTTGGTTTTTAAGAAGCCGATTATTTTTGCCACAAGAAAACAGCAGGTATCGCGCACACTGTTTGCCAAAGATGGCGTTACATATTTGCAGGCGATTTGCGAAGGAGTTCGCCAATCATTTCTCACCCATAAAAATTGCTTGATGATAGGTGAAGACGTTGCGCCACCCTATGGCAATGCCTTCATGATGTTTAAGCCCATTATGAATGAGTTTACTGATCGTTTCGTTAACACGCCGATTGGCGAAAATGCCATTGTCGGCGCCTGTGTTGGCTTAGCGCTTTCTTCCATGCTGCCCATTGGGGAAATCCAGTTCAACGATTTCGTGGCCTGCGCCATGGATCAGGTGGTTAATAACGCAGCTAAGACTTTTTTTCGGCTTAATTTATCGGTGCCTTTGGTGTTGCGCCTTCCTTATGGTGGTTTACGGAGAGCGGGGCCCTTTCATTCACAAGACACCTCCCCGTGGTTTTTTCGTACGGCTGGACTAAAAATCATGGCTCCGAGTACGCCGCTTGATGCCATGCTAATGCTGCAAAGAGCCGTAAATGATCCCGATCCCGTGCTTTTTTACGAGCATATAGCTCTCTATCGCGATGCGCGAATCAAGCAGCGCTACCAAGACGCCTCGGAGCACAATATCGACGGAGCAAGTTTGGTCCATAAGGGCGATCGCTTGTCGATTATCTCTTATGGCGCCTATGTACATGTGGCGAGACAAGTCGCCGAAAGCCTTGACGAGGAACACGGGCTCGGCGTTGATGTGCTGGATCTTCGATACTTGATCCCAATTGATTTTGCCAGTGTTTATGAAAGCGTAAAAAAAACTGGCCGCGTGTTGCTTGTGACAGAGGATAGCAAAACCGGAAGTATATTAGAGTCCGTCGCCAGTAATATTGGTGAAGAACTTTTTTCTTTTCTAGATGCGCCCGTAACTGTTTTGGGCTCGCGGGATATACCGGTGCCATACGCCCCATCCCTCGAACAGGATTATTTGCTGAGTGAGCGCGGAATCAAGGACGCGGCGCTCAAGCTCATTGCATTTTGAGAACATTATGCTTGGTAGTGAAACCCTTAGTCAGCCGATAAAAATGCGGATGTCCGCTCTACGTAGCAGGCTCGATAAGCGAAATCTTTTGATTCATGAGATTTATTCGTCGATTCAGGGTGAAAGCTCGCATATGGGAAGGCCCTGCGTGTTTGTTCGGACGACCGGTTGTCACTTGCGCTGTTCGTATTGCGACACCGAGCATGCTTTTTTCGCTGGCAATGAGATGAGCATTAAAGAGATCGTGCGAGATGTTGCTTCGTTCAAAATTGGGCTCGTGGAAGTAACAGGTGGAGAGCCGCTTTTGCAGTCAGCCACGTTTTGCTTACTCGATGAATTGGTCGCGCTAGGCTACACGGTTTTGCTAGAAACATCGGGTGCTATATCGATCGGTAAGGTCAATCAAAGAGTCAAAGTAATCCTCGACGTAAAAACACCATCGTCCTTGGAAGTTAAAAAAAATCTCTGGCATAACCTAATGATTTTATGGCCGGGCTGTGAGGTTAAATTTGTTATCGGGTCCAAGGAAGATTATTTGTTTGCGACAGAAATCTGCGGTCGGTATGGCCTCTTTGATCGAAGTCATGTGTTGTTCTCGCCGGTGGTAGCTGTTCTCGATCCGAAGCTTTTGGTTGAATGGATATTGCAAGACCAACTGCCGGTGCGATTTCAACTACAGTTGCACAGGGTCTTATACGGCGAAGCTCGGGGTCGTTAAGAGCCTGCTTTAAAACTGCCAATTTTTGATTTTTTCGTCGTCGCATTCATGCTCGGGTCCTCATGTATGTCCGTATACACTGCGGCCCTGCGCGTGAATGTTCCTAGAAAAAATTCAAAACTTGGCAGTTTTAAAACAGGCTCTAAATCGGTAATCCTTAGTTGCCAAAAGCCAAACGAAAAAGTAAGCACTAATTGCTTTTGGCCTCGCACCTTGGCGGTCTTTTGGCAATTTGAGGCCCTTTCTAAACTGTCGGAGATGATCATGCTCAAAGAGCAGTTGGTTGGTTTTGCCATGAAGGCGTATTCCCGAGCGTATGAAGCTAAAGAACGAATAAAAGATACCATCAATA
>DASPVU010000251.1:0-4038 GCA_035622215.1 Myxococcota bacterium
GTCCACAGCGCCATAAGCCCACTGCTCGGAAAGGGCCCCATGATTGTCTCCACCAGCGTGCGCGTACCACATGGCGCCGATGCCATTTCCGAAATACTGCTCGAGTTTGAACGCCTGCGCACTTCACCGGTTAGCGATCAGGAATTGAACGCGGCCAAACATGGCCTACTTAATTCCTTTGCCAATCGTTTTAGCACCGTGGGCAAAATCGCCACGGCCATGGCCAATCACTTCGTTTATGACTTGCCTAATAACTATGACGATCTCCTTTTTGACGGCATCGCCCAGGTCACCAAGGAAGAGCTGCAAGCGGTGGCCGATCGCGTTCTAAAGCAGGAACATTTGACGGCTGTGGCGGTAGGCGATCTCGAAACTATTTTGAATCCGATTTCCACAATGAATGTCGGCAAAGTCACCATCGAACGCGACACCACAGCAGTGGGCGAATGAGCCTTCTAACGTACCAAAGTAATTGTCGTGGCGAGCCAGCATTGTTGCGCGGACCTCTATCTTTTTTATCGTCATGGCGAGCGAAGCGTGGCCATCCAGTAGAAGCCTATACGCCAATTACTGGATGGCCACGCTCCGCTCGCCATGACGATGGATCGTGTTAGAAGGCAAAACCGAGGTTCAGATCGAGAAGTGGCGTGAATCCAAACAGTCCAAAGTTTTTGATTCCCGCTGTGTCGTGTTTCGCAAACCAATGGCCATAATCTAGAGCCAATCCTAGATCCAAAGAAAAGCCAGAAGCCCAGACCCAACCATATCCCGCGGCTACATCGAGCCCAACGTGTGCGCCATTCACACGAGCAATGTCGAGATAACCGGCAAAAACTCCCGGCCTAGCATACCAGCCGTCTTCATAGACGCGGCCTGTCAGATAGAATTTTGCATCTACGCCTCCACTGACACCAAGCACCTTCGATTCGCCTAGGCCAAAAAAGACTCCTGCAAGATTGATGCCCAGGGCAACTCTATCGGCTACAGCAAAACTAAAACGCAAAGGAACACGGCCGACGATCAGCGATATAGGATATACGGTAATGTCCATGGTTCTGTTAAGGCTCTTTGGGTTGGCCATTGTCGACTGGCTCACAAAAAAAACGGCAATGAAAATCCAAAATGTCAGCTTCTTGAGCAGTTTCATAATACCTCCGATTCGCAAGTAATAATGCGTGCATGGAAACGTCTAGATCGTTTCACATGCACGCAATTCTGGATGGCCACACCCCTTACAGGGGCTCGCCATGACGATATGCTTTTAGCAGCATCCTTGATGACGCATGCCGTGTTCCCATTCCTTCATGCCTCTTTGAATCTCGTCTTCCGAGGCTGCATGTTTATGGGTAGCAATCGCCCAGGTATGACCGAAAGGATCTTTTACTTTGCCCATGCGGTCACCCCAAAAGGCGTCCATCAATGGCATAATAACTTCGCAACCGGCGCTAACGGCTTGGGCGAAGACAGCGTCGCAGTCTCTGACATAAAGCCACATGCCGGCGCTGCTAAAACCCTTGGGTCCTTGTTCATGGGAATTAGGCCACGCGTCAGCCAACAGGAGATTTGAGTCTCCGATGTGCAGCATGGCATGACATACCAATTCGTTTTTCGAATCAAAGGCCGCAGGCGACAAAAGCTCAGCGCTAAAGGCTCTCTGATAAAACTCTATGGCGCTTTTACAATTGCCGTTAAACCACAGATGAGGGGTTAACGAGTGCATGCCTTCTGGGATGGGGTTCGTTTCTAAACTGCTCATGTTTTTTCTCCATGCTTGGATAATTGATTTCTCATACATAGCCCCTCGCCCATAAACCGGTAGTACCCAGCTTCATGAATTGTCGGCACGCCTTAGAGCCCGCTCTCAGAGATTGGGTTCGAGCATGTCTTCTGGGCGTACCCGCTCATCAAAATCTTTTTCGGTCATAAGGCCCAAATCCATGCATACTTGTTTAAGGGTCTTGTTTTCTCGGTGGGCGGTTTTGGCGACCAAAGCCGCCTTATCGTAGCCGATATACGGTGTGAGCGCTGTCACCAGCATAAGCGAGCGATCTTTTAGCTCTTCTAACCTTGCATAATTGGGCTCAATCGATTGGGCGCACTTCTCATCGAAGCAAAGCATCACGTCGCTTAAAAGCTCAATGGAATTGATGAGATTTTTTATGATCACCGGCTTAAAAACATTGAGTTCAAAATTTCCTTGCGAGCATGCCACGGTGAGCGCAACGTGGTTGCCGATCACTTGGCATGCCACCATGGTGGTGGCTTCCGACTGGGTTGGATTAACTTTCCCGGGCATGATGCTTGAGCCGGGTTCATTTTCTTGAATAGTGATCTCGCCTAAGCCACCGCGCGGGCCCGACGCCAACCAGCGAATATCATTGGCGATTTTCATCAGGGCCACTGCCAACATGTTCAAAGCACCCGACATCAAAGCGATTGCGTCGTGTGCTGCCATGACAGCGAATTTATTAGGGGCGCTAAAGAATGGCAGCCCGGTCTTTTCCGCGATTAACGAGGCCACGGTTTTGGCATAGTCAGGGTGGCTATTAAGCCCGGTACCTACGGCCGTGCCGCCCAAGGCCAGCTCGTAGATGAACGGTAATAGCTTGCGAATAGCCGCATCACACGCTCGTAGTTGCGCAGCAAAACTCGCCATTTCCTGGCCTAGGGTCACGGGCGTTGCATCCTGTAAATGCGTTCGGCCCATCTTCACCACGTCTTTAAAATCCACCGCTTTTTTTTCAAATGTCGTGGCCAATTTTTCTATGGCCGTGAGCAGCCGATGATTAATCAACATGGCTGCGCTTATATGCATGGCCGCCGGAAAGGTGTCGTTGGTGCTTTGGCTGAGGTTTACATGATCGTTAGGATGAACCGGAGAATTCGCTCCAAGCTTCTTTCCCGCCTTCTCGTTTGCACGATTGGCAATCACTTCGTTAACATTCATATTGGTCTGCGTTCCTGATCCGGTTTGCCAAACTTTGAGGGGAAACTGGTCCAAAAATCGGCCTTCAATGATCTCTTCCGCGGCCGAAACAATCAGCTGCATAATATCGGTTGGCAACAAGCCCAATTGATGGTTAGCCCGGGCGGCTGCTTGTTTAATGATGGCATAGGCAATAATGAAACCAGATGGTATCAGTTCACGGCCAATGGGAAAATTTTCTAGGCTGCGCTCTGTTTGTGGGCCGTAGTAGGCCAAAGCGGGAACTTTAACTGGTCCCATGCTGTCGTGGTCAATGCGAAATTCCATAGTTGCTCCTTCACACATTCGATGTAAATGACACGTATAGATGAAAAAAGAGATAGAGCTCAAATACCTGCTCGAATCAAAGAGTGACTTTAATCGCTTTAAGCGATTTCTTGCGCCTTTTTTGTCGGGCGACATCACTCTTTACCAACAGGAAAATTGCTATTTCGATACTCCGATATTACATCTCAAGCGCAAAGGTTTAAGTTTGCGGCTTCGGAAAGAAAATAACGCATACTCGCTGTCGGCCAAGCAATCTTTGAAAAAAAGAGGCGCCTTAGAAAACCTTTCCGTGCGGCTTGAATATGAAGCGGCCATAGAAACCAGCGTGGCCAAGCTGATAAAAAGCCAACTCCTTTCGCCACTCGATGCATTTTTCATCTTACCGGCCACCACGGCAAATGATCGCGCCACCAAAATGAGTCTCCATCAACAAATGACCAAAGCAGCAAAACTTGGTCTGCAAATGATCGGGAGTTTTCACAACCTTAGGGCAAAACTGCCCATAAAACTGCTTGGTCATGATGTCGAACTGGAATTCGATCATTGTGTCTTTCCCAAATCGGTAGAAATCTACGAAGTCGAAGTGGAATTTTCCTCAGAACAACAAGCAAATAATCTACGAAAACCCCTGGAAGATCTTTTTGCCGCTGCAGGCATCATCACCCACCAGTCTTCATCAAAATCCTCCCGTCTCTATAAATTGCTATATGGTTGAAAGACGCACTTGATGCCATCCTCGGACCCTCTTTGTCATCCTCGGGCTTGACCCGAGGATCCCAGCGAGA
>DASPVU010000252.1:0-3182 GCA_035622215.1 Myxococcota bacterium
AAAGGATAGTTGGGGGCTGATGCGACAATCACAGCAATGTTATCCACCCCGATTTCCGTTATTTTTTTCTCCAGATCCACAGTGCTCATGGCTTGGTCGGCCATGGTGTCAACTCTAACGATCTCGGCATCGTTATCTTCAAGATGCCGATCGAAGGCTAGGTGAGCCAAGCGCGTCATGAGCGCGTGCGGCTTCACTGATGGCTTTTTTGCGCGAAAACGATCCAAATGAACTTGCATGGCTAGGCGAATGCTCTCGGTGCCGCCGGAATCGATCCTGCCAAAAAATTGGTCGGTGGACGCATTGAAAATAGCAAGCGTTAGTTCAACCAGTAATTTTTCCCTTTCGGCACGGCCATCAAATGCGGAAGTCCCATTTTGACTCTCTGAAAGCACTTGGTGAACATCGAGGAGCTCGCCCTTCTTAAATGCCTTGATCAGACGAGAGCTTGCACCGGCCAATGTGGAGGGGCTTAAATCGAAGGGTCGCTGGACTATGGCAGGAGGCGCTTTGGTCTTTTTTGCTAGATCGGCCAGACCATCGCCACCTAAATTAAGAAGCAAGAGATAGGCGATGATGTGATCCACTCCTGCAATGCTTCCCGCAGCATTAATCCCAGGATAGATGCCCCCTGCCCAGTCGATTCGCGGCTCAAGCGCTCTTTGTCTGCTCGACGCATCCAAGAAAACTGTGGCCGAAACGCCGTTATAAATTAGGCGATCGGTGTCAAATGAGACCGAAGACACCCAAAGAGAACGTGCAAAGACGCGTTGTAGTTCTGGAGCGTTTCCTTGAACTAATTGGCGAAAAGCGCTGCGCGAAACGTGGATATGAATATGAAGACCTCTGGCATTGGCATAGGTGAGTACTCGATCCAATTTGTCAAGGTTCGAGTTAGCTAAATAAAATACCAAAAAATTAAAATTGGCGTCTGGACCATGGGTAAATAGATAGTTACCTGCCCCGTTATTTGTGCTTGCCTTGACGATCTCAAGATTAAGCGTGCGGCCAATCTCTTGAATTAGATCAGCGTCGTCATCAATTGCCATTACCTTGACCCGCCGATTGTCTCTCTTAGGAAGGCTATGTTTTAAACCGCGAAGCCCTAGACGCAAGGCTTCCTTGGCGCCGGAATTGACTATGGCATGCTCTTTAGAGACTAGACTGGCGAGCATGGCGCCGAGCTCGCGCATAGCTTTGGTCGCCAAAGGAAAAGATCGACCGTGCATGGGATTCGATGTCTGAAAATATTTGAAGGCGGTCACCGCAAGTTTTTTGGCGAAGTAATTATCTTTAAAGATCCCAGAATTAAGATCGTCGCTATCTATGGCCTGCTCATAATACTGGGCGAGCTGTGCCATGTGCTTATCGGACCCGTCGTATACCGCACCCGGCAAAGAGCCCGTTTGCCAATCAATCTTCTCGGCTTTGGCAGCTTCAAGCAAGGAAGAAAGAGTTTCATAGGAAATCCCTGCTCCGGGGATGCGTAAGCAAGGCCTTAATATTCTATCGTATTGGGCGAAGGCTTTATTATCACTGCTAAACAAGGCACCTTGCAGATAAGGGCGAACAAACGACATACTCGTGGCTCGCTTAATGGCTTCTGACAAGAGCAAGTCGACGGAGTTCTTGGCTGACGCCGGCAAACATCGACCCAGCACATTACAGGTCGTAGTCATGGCAAATGAACCGTAGGTAGACAACAAGCCGGGACGAGCAAGGCCCCGCTCGATCTGCTTACGTAGCATCGAATCGCTCGCGCTCGGCACGTAATCTGAAGCAAAGCCCCCGCGCGCCAACATGGCGAAAAAAAACGACAGCAGCATCCATTTAGATTTCATTCTCATCATAGCCGCCAATTAACATCAGCGACGAGAAAGGCAAGCGTCATTACTCGGGCAGAGTCGGAGGAACTATCGGGCATGACAGACTTTCGTGTCGTACCGCGGCTTGACCGGCCTTGTTGCACAAATTAGGCGATGTCGTCATGGCGAGCCCCTGAAAGGGGCGTGGCCATCCAGTAGAAGCCTAGACGCTAACCACTGGATGGCCACGTCGCCTATGGCTCCTCGCCATAACGATGGGGAGTAATTTGTGCAATAAACCCGATCAGGCCAACGGATAGACATCAATTGATAACAATGACCTTGGTCATGTGGGGGATGTTGGTGCCGCTCACCTCAAGGAGGACCTGTAGGATGCCGGGCTCTACGGCTTCGATAGTGCGGATAACGTAGAGTTCTTTGCGGATCTTATTGACCACTTTGCGTAGGAGGCCGGTGGCTCTACGGTAGTTTATGTCGTCTTTGCCGTAGAGCTCTATGTTTAGCTCAGTCAGAAGATGGGTGATGGCTTTTAGTGCTTTTTCGGCTTTCTCGAATTCATCGGCATAGCCCGCGAAGAGGATCTTGTTGTCGTAGAGGTAGGGTACAAGCTTCTCCCTTGCCGCTATCAATTTGCGCATTCCTGCATCATCAAGCTTAAGACCGATGGACACAACCAGCGAGCCCTCACGCTTCGCGTCGTCTGGCCATACGATCTGATCGCTTATTGGCTGTCTCAAATCGATATATTTATTAATGCGCTTCATGGCCGCACTGTAATGGTCTTCGTTAAGGTGGTTGTTGGAGATATTTAATTTCGCTTCAGCGGTGATACTCATCTGGCCACTATTCAGCGAAACAACACCCTGCGTCACACCATTGTTTTGTCGCTGCTTATATAGATTTCGACGATATTTTTTCTTGAAGAAATTATGAGGGGCCTGCAGCATGCAATAGATGGTCTTGCGCTCGCAATAGTGCGGATTGACAAAATTGCCATCGGCATCTTTTTGATAGTCGGTGATCAGAGCCTTAATTTTGTCGAGCTTTTTCCCTTTGGAGTAGTTGAACAAGAACGGAATAATCACGCGAAGCTTGTTTTTATCTACCGCGCGGGTCTTTATTTCTCCTGACTCGGTGAGTTCAACAAACTGAAATTCACCATCTTCTTTGAGGTCGTCATATTTTTTGATGCCTCCCTCAAACATATGACGGTAAGCCATCAAGTGCTCAAACTGCTCGAAGCCTTCATCCGTGGAAACATCAACACGATAGACGTTTTCGTGCTCCTTGATCTTTAGATGCGCCTTCGACGAATTGATAATAATGGTGCCGACCCCGTATCTAATACCGTAGTCA
>DASPVU010000253.1:0-6097 GCA_035622215.1 Myxococcota bacterium
TTTAGTCCTCGTCAGCTACGATCCTATGATGACATCGAAAAGATTCCCATCATTACCAAGCGCGAGCTTATCGCCGCCTTTCCTCACAAATGTTTAAACCCGCAATTTAACACCACCGATCTTTTTCCTACCCGCTCATCGGGATCCTCTGGAGAAACCTTACTCATTCGGGTCGACGAGAAGGCCATTCTTTTAGATACCATCCAAGGGCTAAGACAGTTTGCTTTACAAAGTGGCCTTAAATATCAGCCAGAGCATTTGCTTACTCACGTCTACACGGTGCCCTGGTGGTACAACAATGTTAACCAACAATACTACACAGCATTTATCTCAAACGTCATTCCTCCACTCGAGACCGCCCAACATCTCGGAACTTTGGCGCCGGAGATACTTTCCTGCTATCCGTCAAATTTGGAAGCATTGCTCCCCTACGCTGAGCAGTTCAAAAATAGCCTCTATCTTGCGGTGACGCATTCTGAATACTCATCGGAGCATGCGCGTCATATGTGGTCACAGAGACTCGGCTGCCCAGTGTTGGATGAGTATTCCTCGGAAGAAGCCACCCGCATCGCCTTAGAAATGCCATGCGGCCACTATCACGTATGCGAAGACGCCGTCCATCTCGAGGCGGTGAACCCAGTGACGAAGAAGCTAGAAAAGGATGGCGTCTCAGGAATGGCCATTGTAACCAACCTGCTCAATGAGGCTATGCCATTCATACGCTATGCCCAAGGTGACTATATTACGCGACCCGCTCGCGAAGATGTCTGCAACATAACCTGGTCACAACTTGAACGAATCGATGGCCGGATGAATGACTCTTTTATCAATCGCCACAACCGCATCATTCCGTCGGGAAGCTTGCTTGACATCACCTATCGCTGGATGTTCGATCGAGATCTCCATCTCGACCGGTTCGAGCTTGTGCAGAAACAGCGCGACGTCGTGGAAGCTAATTTTGTGCTCGGGGGGCCTACCGTAGAGAAAACAGTGCTTGATGGGATCTCTCATCTTGCGGATCTTTTAAGCCTTTGTTTGGAACACCCGATCAAGGTTCAGGGAAACGTCGTTAAATCGTTGGAAAAAAGACCAGGTAAACAGCGACCTATCCGCTGCGATATCCAGAACGAAATTGAGAAATAGTGCCTTATGAAAATCGCGCGTTCAATTGGCCGCATAGGCGCTATGACCTTGCGCTATTGGTATGTATTGCAGAAATCATGGCCACGGATGTTAGACCTGGTCTATTGGCCAACCGTCAACATGATCGTGTGGGGACTCCTCACCATCTATTTCAACGAGCATCGCTCGCTGTTCAACGACACGGTATCTATTTTATTAGGCGCCGTAATGCTGTGGGATGTGCTTTTACGAGGCCAGCTTGGCTTTACCTATTCTTTTCTCGAGGAGATCTGGTCACGCAATGTGGCCAATATCATGATGAGCCCCATCAAACCCATTGAGCTGTCATTGGCGTTGATGTTGATGAGCTTCATTCGCCTGATCATTGGCATGGCACCGGTCACCATGCTTGCCATTATTCTCTTTGGTTTTAACATCTACAGCCTGGGGCTGCCGCTCATCGCCTTTTTCATCAATCTGATCCTGCTGTCTTGGGCTTTGGGACTCGTAATCGCAGGACTAGTTTTACGAAACGGTCAGAGTGCCGAAGGGTTCTCCTGGTCAGTCATGCTGATGCTTTTGCCCTTGTCCTGCGTTTATTATCCGGTTTCGACTCTCCCACAGTGGTCGCAGCCCTTCGCTTGGATGCTCCCTACCACCTACGTATTTGAAGGAATGCGCGAACTAGTCCTTTATCAGACTTTCCGCGCTGATTTGATGCTCTGGTGCTTGTTATTGAACGCGATCTATTTGGCCTTAGGCGTGCTGATTCTTCAGCTCTTGATCGAGAGCGCCAGAAAAAAAGGCTCGATCTTGGCCATGGGAGAATAGGCGAGAATGATGGACCAGGCTATTGTTGTCGAGCACCTTACTAAGAAGTTTGGCACCTATTTTGCGGTTCAGGATATATCGTTTACCTTAAAACGGGGCCAAACCATGGGCCTCATCGGTGGTAATGGTGCGGGAAAAACCACCACGCTCGCCATGATCATGGGACTGACCATTCCCACAGCGGGACACGCTCGGGTATTGGGCTATGATATGACGAAGCATCGTCATCAGGTCCTTTCGAGGATGAATTTTCAAAGCCCCTATGTGGCCATGCCTGGGCGATTGACGGTTCGAGAAAATCTCAATGTTTTCGGTCGGCTCTATAACGTGAAAAATCTCCAAGATCGAATAGCGATGGTGGTTTATGATTTAGGGCTGGGTGAGCTTTTCAACTGTGAAACTGGTGCACTTTCAGCTGGCCAAAAAGCCAGAGTATCGCTCGCCAAAGCGCTGTTAAATTCACCAGAGATCTTGGTGCTCGATGAACCTACCGCATCCTTGGATCCAACTCGTTCTCTCTGGGTTAGGGAACTTTTGAAAAACTATCAGCGAGAGCGTGAGGCTACTGTACTCATGACATCCCATAACATGCTGGAAGTCGAACAAATGTGTGACTCTGTCGCCATCATGCACAACGGGAAAATTTTGGCAATCGTTGCGACCGCGACGCTGCGTGCACAATACCAAGGCATGGAGCTCGAGAAGATCATTGAATTATTTGCCGGAAGGCAAACGGCGACAGTAAAATAGGTGCACAAGACTCTAAGGAGATAATCCATGAATGTGGAAGATATCATGACCAGACACCCGGCCCACATTGGATCGGACGCCAGCGTTTTCGCCGCGCTAAATTTGCTTAAAGAGCTCGATGTTCGACATTTACCCGTGGTCGATGCGGGAGAACTGGTGGGGATGATCAGCGACCGCGATCTTCAGTCGCTTTCGCCTACCGAATTGGACGAGGCAAACCTGGCCAACTCAACCTTTGATTTAACCATCAGGCTCAAGCAAAGAGTAGCGAATTTGATGAATCCCAATGTTTTTTTCGTTAATCCCGAATCACCGGTCGCAGAAGTTATCGATTTAATGCTCGATCATCGAGTGGGTGCCATACCCGTAGTGGATCTCGATAATTCCCTGGTCGGAATCGTAAGCTATTTCGACATCTTACGCGCCGCCGGCCGGGCATTATAATACCAATAATAGTTACAGAAAATTTAATGCCGATACAGCAGTAAATCGATATCCTTAATCCAATAAGGAGTATCCAATGAATAACATATTTAAAAAATCGACATGTTTTACGATCCTGATATTTCTCATATCCTCGGCCGCTTCGGCTCATGATTGCCCAACCACCGAACAATTTGGCGACCCAAGTTTTAAGGCCGATTTTCAAAAAGCAATCGACAGCGCGATTACCGCAGATGATCTAGATGGATCCAATAGATTGCCCAGCAAAGAACCGGAGACCAAGAGAAAGGCCATCAAATTTAATAACGAAACATGGTTTTTGCCGCTGTTAGATTGGTGGGAAATGGTTGAAGGCGGTAAACACAAATATGGCACCTTTCTTAAAAGCGTCGAATTCTTGCGAGCTGAAGAGGTCAACGATGCCAATGGCCATCGCGTGCGCTGCTACTACAAGCAAACGCGTGGCGGCATGATGGATTACTCCAAAGACTTCCACATGACCTACACTTTGTAATATATAATAAATGGGGATATCACATGAAATTTTCATCTTTATAATAGGAGCCTTATTATTGCTCTCGGGCACAGCCCACTCCGAACCTGGCGACTACGGAAGCAAGCGTGCTCAATATATCATTGATTTGATCAAAAACGACGAGCAAAATCGCAGCACATTTTGTTCTGCCGGGGCGAAGAGTATTATACACACCATCCGGTCATACGAAGGGACGTATTGCGAAGACTCCTTGAAGGCCGCCTTGGCCTATGGGGCCTGTAAGGATTATGGCACATTCAACGAGTCCAAGTGTTATCCTAAAGCGCTTAAAATTCTTAAGACGTACGCATCTCTACATCAGGCCGGGATGTCTTTGACAAATGCGGCGCTCGATATTATCGCTTCTGAGCTTTCATCATCGGTAGAGCCGGTCTGTGATGCGATCACCGCGTTTCTTCCTGATTTAGCCTTTAAATGCATGCTCGTGCAACAATATAAGCCTACGACTACGCCGCCGGCACGGCCGCTAACTCCTTTACCAACGGAAGGCGAAAAAACACCTGCCGAAACTTCTTCGCTTCCCGAAATTGGGCATCATCGAGTTCCGAGCGAAGCTTCTTCGCTTCCCAAACTCGGTGATGCCCAATTTTGTCAGAAATATAAGGCTAAGTATGGCGAGATTGCAGATCTACTAATTGCTGGACCAAACCGGGCAATGCTAAGGTTCCCAGAGGGCCAGCAAGAGCAGTATGCGGCAAAGGTTGCTGAGTGCTACGGCATTCACTTTGACACTGTGAATATGTTTTATAGATAAGAAGCGCAAGTTTAAGGAGCAAAAGCGGCTTCGTCGTTTTCTTTGGGTGCTGCACGATAGATGTTGGCATCGGCTTCGATTTTGGGCACGGTGCCAGCGATAAACGCTTCCATGATGGCATGGCTTGGCATTTCCATCATCATGTCGGCACTAAGAGGCCGCCCGCTCTCTCGATCGACCATATGCCACTCGATATTGTCCGGCACCGTAAATCTTAGGTCTTCCTTGTGCACAGCGACGCCATTCATGAATTCTTCCCAAATCGGCTTGGCCGTAGTGCGGCCCCAGGCGTCAACGCCAATGCTGCGATTATCATCGTAGCCCACGTAAACCAGAGCCAAAACCTTGGGCGAATACCCAAAAAACCATGTACTGCGCGCGTTATTGGTGGTGCCGGTTTTCCCGGCGAGTTCGGCTTTAACGTCGTTAAGCTTAGATTTGGCTCGGGACTTTTCCACTACTTCCTTAAGAATATTGGTGATGACGAAGGCCGCTTCCGGGCTGATCACCTGTTTTTCCTGCAAATCGAAGACCTTTTCTTTTCGACCATCGGCGTATCGTATGGCGTTGATCAAATGATAATCCGAATAACGGCCATGATTAGCAAAGATGCGCATGGCATTGGCGGCATCGATGGGATAATTTTCCGCGCTACCAAGAGCAATAGTGAGATTTCTTGGGTAGGGAGTATAGGGCGTATTGAGTTCCACATCCTTGGCAAGCTGTAAAAAATTATCGATACCAATCATTTCTAACAAAGTAATCGTGCAGATGTTGACGGAAGACCTCAGGCACCGCCTAAACGTAATGTCGCCGAGGAATTCATTGGTATGGTTACGTGGCCGCCAAAACTCGTTGGTACCTGGATCAAGAAACACTTTTGGCATGTCGGGAATCAACTTTGCCGCAGTGGCCAATTTTCGGTCAATGGCGTAACCATAGACTAAAGGTTTGATGCCGGAGCCGAGCTGTCTTTTGGCCTGCGTTACTCGGTTAAATGGAGAGCGCTCAAAATCGTAACCCCCCACCATCGCCAAAGCCCCACCGGTTTTCGCATCAAGCGCAACCAAACCACCGTTGATGTCTGGTTCTTGTTCCAAACTAACCGTGGGTTGCTTGTCGGTAGTGTGTATTTTCACCAAGACGATGTCGTTCGGTTTTAGCGCATCGGAAATCTTAGTCAGCAGAAGCCTCTTACCATCTTTTAGTATCACATGAGCAAACGCCGATAATGAGATTGGCAGGACAGCCATTCTCGATCCTAAATCGATGGTGGCCATTTGCGTTTGGTCATTCACCGCTACCACCATGGCACCAACAATTTTTGCGGCTCTGAGCTTGGAAAGCCTGATGTTGTCCACCACCTGGTTAAAATCACCTGTTAAAACTTCTGGTGCGAGCCCACTTAAATCCCAGATATTTTGTCCATTGTCGGCGATAAATGTCTGCTTCTTAAAAGACTGAAAGCGTTCTTTTAGCTTTTTGGCTTGTTCGGCATTAGGTCGATAGAGAGGACCGCGATACCCAGCTCGCTTGTCCAGAGCTCTTAATCCATTCGTCATGGCCATTTCTGCCGTTTTTTGCATTCGCGCGTCTAAGGTTGAATAGACCTTGAGGCCGCCACGGCGGATGATCTCGTC
>DASPVU010000254.1:0-4519 GCA_035622215.1 Myxococcota bacterium
CCGAAAAAGAAAACGTAGAGATCACCATGCCCACCGCTAATCTTCCTGAAGCCACGCCACCGAAAGCGGTTAACGAAGCCAAGGAGCCAACACAGAATTCCGGTGCCGCCATTGAAGTAACCCCCGATAACGAAGAACCAGGACACGTTGCGACCAAAAAAGGTATGAAAAAGGGTGAGAAATCGGATGAAAAAGAAACCGATTCCACAGAAGAAGATTCACCCGAAGACGAGCCGGAAGAGCTTGCCGACGATACCGACAGTCAAGAACCCGAAGCCGATGACGGCAAAATTAACGATGATGGCCAAGACGACCCGATGGAAGGCGACAAAGAAAAGAGCAAAAAAAAGCGCGATAAAAAACATAAAAAGAAGGTAGTGAAAAAGCGAAAAAAGAGTAAAAAGTCTGATCGCTCAGACAGCTCTCACTAACAACAATTTTCGCTTTCATGCTCACTTTCCCCAAATGGCATATGATGTTAGAAGACTTCCATGCATTTGGGGATATCGTTATGAAAAGATGGGTCATCGCGCTACTTGCCTTCAGTTTCCTTGCTCCTCTGTCAGCCGAGCCTCAGGGTCATACCGAAGGCCAACATCACACCCATGAAAATGGCCTGGCCAATGGCATCGGCGCTGGCGGTTCTGTCTATTGGACCTGGGGCTTCATGTATCGCCGACATTTTCACCATAATTTCGGCTTTAGCGCTAATCTCGGTGCATGGTTTGACAACTCTCATGGACATGTGGGCACTTCGCTGGGCCTCTTATATTCCCTGGCCCATTACAAATTTGCCCGGTCTAGTCTTCCCGATTCTTCGATCCGAGTTTATCTCGCGGGCTTTTTATCGCCGATTTATGACCGTAACTCGTCGATATATCTCAAAGATAGCCAGCGGGTTAACTCGTTTCATTTTGGCTTCGGTGCAGGGCCCGGAGTCGAATATTTCTTTAATCGCCATTTCGCGCTTCATGTGGAAATTCCATGGATGACCTTTTTCCGGCTCGCCAATAACACCGTGTCGTTTAGAGATTCCTACCCCCATGTCGGCGGCGGTTTTATCTATTATTTCTAGAACCGGAGGTGCGTATGATCGCAAAGAATGTTCTGGTTCCTATTGCCACTGGGATTGAAGAAATTGAGGCGGTGACCATTGTTGATGTGCTGCGCCGAGCCGGCCTTACGGTGCGCGTAAGCACAATCGAAGAGCGCGAGGTAATTGGCGCCAATGGCATCAAGATCGTGGCTGATTCCGATTTTCTCGACGAAGCGCTCGAAGATTTCGACGCCATTGTTGTGCCCGGTGGTAGCGAAGCGGCAAGGCGTTTTGCCGCCCACGGGGGCTTAGGCACCGCCATCAAAAGCTTTTGTCATAACAACAATTTGGTTGCGGCCATTTGCGCATCGCCAGCTGTAGTCCTTGCACCACTAGGCTTGCTCAATCAAAAGAAGGCCACCTGCTACCCGTCCCTTAGCGATCGCATAAAAAACTTTGTCGATGAGCGAGTGGTAACGGACGGTAATATTATTACAAGCCAAGGACCAGGCACCGCCATGGCCTTCGCTTTCCGCGTCGTCGAATTCCTAGCCGGCGAAAAAATCGCCCACAACCTAAAACGCGACATCATCGTCGGTATTTAATAAGGCCATCTTCGGAAGACGCATTAGCAGCATCTCCCTCTCCCGCGAGCGGGAGAGGGATTAAAAGAGAGGGCGTACAAGCACCTAGAAGCAGTCATCTGCCAGGCTAGTTTTTGAGGATGGCGCATTTCTTTTGCGTGTTGTAGGCGGCTTGATATCCTTCTATGCGGTGCGGGGTGCGAAGAATGGATATCTCTTTAACGCCTTCGTAGATGTCGGGTCCTATCGCAATGAGATAGCACGCATCACCGACATGTTTGTACTGTGCACCAAAAAAGCTCTCTAACGGCATGTCGGTAATTATGTCTTTACTTCCGCTCTGATCGAAGTTGACAAAGCGGATAATATTATCAGCTCGAAGCAAATTCACCAGATTGTCTGTCGCCGATACTCCTAAGGTTCTCGGGCTGCCGTAGGTCTCAAGTTGGATTACATCGTTAGCTTGCTTAAAATTCATCGATAAATGAGCAGCACACAAGGTGGCCAAACTTCCACCGAGACTATGTCCGCCAATACGAATCATGAACTTCTTATTTGGATTATTGCGCCGCAATTCCTCGAGATAATCGGCTATCACCTGGGCCACCGTGTTGTAAGCTCTCAGAAAGCCCGCATGCGCCACACCGGATCTAAAGTGTTTTTCATCATATTTCAGAGCGTCGATGCGCGTGTCGGCAAACCGCAAAAGTACCTGAGCGAAATCAAGGTTATTGCCCCAATCATCTATTGATCTTGTGCCTCTAAACGCAATCTTAACATCGCATTGATCGGCTTGGCATCGGGAGGCCAGGACCATGCCAGAGGAATCCTGACTCTTGAACATGCCCTTCCCCACATTAATGAAATCGAGCTTGTAGCCCTGATCTCGATATTGGGCCTGTTTTTCTGCGAGATATTGCTCAAGCGCTTTTTGCTTTTTATCGTCTAAGCCATACATGAACTTATATATTTTAAATCCATCTTCTTTATCGAACATCAAATACGACAAATAGGTTAAATCAATTGGCATGGGATCGGTTTTGTTCTCAAACGCTCCCAGAGCATTGTAATAATAATACGCAGCAAAGACCGACCCAAACCCCAAAAGGAATATACCGCCAAGCACTGCAATATTCTTTCTAATCATTTAACTCACCAAATTAACGGCAGAAAATAATATGAGAAATAATAGCAATTAATAACATCGGCGGCATATCTATAGATCACATATGCGTACTGTCATCATCGCCGTCGGCTTCCCCACTAACGCCGTCTTCTTCATTCTCCTTAATCCTCTCGAGAACAGTATCGACATTGCACTGCGTTCGCAGCAAGCGTTTCGAGACCAAGTCAAACGAATCTTTGTCAGCCTTGGTCATTTGGCGCCGAAATTTTCGCGAAAAATCAAAAAGTTCTCGTTTGCATTTCGCTAAGGCTTCTGAGGTATTATTTGGGTCCGCAAAAACGAACCCTTCATCGAGATCTTGGATCAGCTGGCTAAATCTTTTTAAACCTTGCGCGATCTCTTCTTGAAATTCGGGCGGTTCAGCGGAGTTATTTGCGGTCTCGTTCGGTGGCAAATTCTCTTGTTCTTCCCGGAGGTTTCCCTCGCACCTATTTTTTCGTGCAATCACCATCGCTAGCTTGAACTTTATACCATCCACTTCCAGAGAGAGAGTTTTTTTCGTGGCCTCGGGTATACGGCTGGCATTAGCCTCAACGAAGTCAGCTATTTCCTTAGACAAGATCTCTATGTCCTTTGAAATCTGTTCGTGCATTTCTTCATCTTCCAACATCGAAGAAGAGGACTTCAAACAAGCAAGCTGGATTTCAAAGTTTGCTAGCTTTTTATTGATGGGCAACATTGGGTCGCAGGAACCACCGAAGTCAGCCGCCAGTACAGACACTGAACTACTGAATAAACCCACAATAAGAAAAAAAGAAAATTGAGCAATTAATTTCTGCACTTTATTAACCTTTTGCTAAAAAGCATTTTAAGATAAATTTATGCTAGACTCATGCCATAAAGAACCTGAATCGGGAAGCCCAATTGACTGCGGACGACAAGTTTTTTCAACAGGTGAGCAAGCTAAAGATTTCTTAATAAGTTGACTCACTCCGATCGTCATGGCGAGCCCCCTGAAGGGGCGTGGCCATCCAGTAGAAGCCTAGAAGCTAGTTACTGGATGGCCGCGTCGCCTATGGCTCCTCGCCATGACGATGGGGAGCAATTTGTGCAACCAACAAAGCCGGTCAAGCGCGAGGATGACATAATATGTATTTTCGAAGATCAGTTTATTTAATATAAGTAAAAAGAGCGGGGGCAGATTTTTCAACTGTTTCGGCGTGCTCTTTCAGTGGATCGAGAGGCTTTTCGCCTTGGGTGTTCCTTCGTTCCAAATCGGTGCCGCTATCGATCAGAAGCTTCGCTGTTTTAATAAAATTATCAATTCTATCCAGATTTTGATGAGACCTGTAAGGGGTTATCAGATCAGGACGTAAACTATACTTCAATAATACGTGAAGGGGTGTGTTTCCATCATCATTCTGCTGGTTCACGTTAAAGCCATTATCAATCAGCAATTGTGATAGCGAGGGGTTATCGTTTGCAGCTCGGATATGGAGAGGAGTGTTGCCGCCACCGCAATCAATTTCCTTGTTAAAATCCTTGTGCTTCAGCAAGTAGCTGAGAATCTCAAAAGAATTAACGGAACAAGCCAACGGAGCTCCGAAGGGATCTTTGCTATTAACTGATCGACCAATGTCCTCAATCAGTTTTTTGGTCTTCAGAAGGTCTTCGTCATCCACCGCAGCTTTAAACAGCTCATCTTTTTGCGGTATTATTGGCGCCGTCGGATCGTCGACAAATAGCGGATACCACGACATGAGTCTTTCCGCC
>DASPVU010000255.1:0-8602 GCA_035622215.1 Myxococcota bacterium
GGATGGGTTTTTTTAACAGCATTATGGGGCGATGGGGGAGTTTTTGCTGCGGTTGCTGCTCGATATTCCTCGTTAGTAAAAAATCCTTAACTACTCCATGCTCTGGTAGATATTTTTCGGTTTTACGAAGATGAAACACCGCCTTGCTACCCAGCCGGCTTTTTAATTTGTCGGCGACAAAGCTTAATTGATTAATACTTTCTTTTTTCTTAGAAAAACTATTTTGTTGTGGTTTAATTCTTTCGAAATTAGTTAGTTGTAACTGCATGCTATCGATGCCGTCTTTAAAGCGCAGATCTTGTGTCTGTAAGAAGACTAATTCACACCAATGTTTTAGTTCATTATTTGGTTGAGAAGATGCGATGGAAAGAGATCGTATTTTTTTGCCACTATCTTCGAGCAAGATGACCATGGAGCTCAACGTCAGATAATGTCTGTTTAGTTGCCCGAGTGCTTGTTCTATAAGTTGATTGACCGCCTGGATGAAATATTCATGACTGCGGATTGGCGAAGTAAAATGCTCGCTCAAAACGAATTGCGGTTTTTCTGGAAGATAGGTGAGCGGCAGGTGAATGCTACCATTTAGTTGATCGAGCTTGTTTATGAGGTTAATGCCAAAGCGCTTGGCCAGCATTTTTTTTGGCAATCGGGCGAGCGCACCGATGGTGACAATGCCCAAATCATATAGTCCACGAGTAATGGTCTCATCGATGAAGAGGGCTTTAGTCGGTAAGTTTTCTAAGTAGTTTTTGCTCGGACCGTCGACAATGGTTTCGCTCTGGCAATAGGCGAGCGCCTTGGCGAGCAGCGGGTTAGGGGCGATGGCCGGTTGTATATAAAATCCGAGCTGTAAAAAGTGATCTTTAATAGCTGAAAGCATGTTGGGTTCGCCACCAAAAAGATTAGCGCAGCCGGTAATATTGACCACGAGGCCATAGTTGTCGTCGACTGCGACGTGAGGCGAAAAAACCATGGCAGAGAGACTCAAACGTAAAAACTCTTGTCTAAAATACTCGTCATCGTGAAGAACATGGATTAAGTCTGGGGCAATGGCTTTGGCGTGAGCCAAGGGCATATTGAGGCGAAGACCTAAATTATATTCATGATGGCTTAAATCGCTCACATAAAGAGCTCTATGCGCTTCTTTCACGAGCACCAGAGTTGATGCTTTCTGGTCGATCTTGGTTCGCTGATGGCAAAATGCGGGAAAGTGTATGAAAGCGTAACGTGCGGTCATCGAATTCCACCGTCCATGACAATGGAGGTCCTCCAAAATTTTTAAGTAAATTTATTTTTAAACGAGGTTGGCCCACGAGCTTGATGCCATTGCGTGAAGGTCTACCCGACGATGCTTCGGCCGTGATCAACCAGCGTGTTTTTGCGATGGTGGGTAAATCTATCAAGCTTTCCGGCTTGATCATGAGCACAGCAGTGCTGCCATGTTTTTGGGCTAAAAGTTTTAATCTACGTCCCTGTGCCAAAGATACTCTTTTTGCATTCAATACCACGGCGGAAAAATCATCACAGACGAGCCCTTGTTCCATGGCCCATAAAGCTTGTTGTTGATTATTGGTTTCTACAAAAATAACATCAGCGTCTTTAAGCCCATATTTTTCAAAACCAGGAGTGTAAAATTCCTGATTATCTGAGCACCATAAAACAGGCCCTTTAATTTTTGTCATAGAAGATAATAAATATAACAGAAAACCCAAAGCTGGCCCCGACTGAGAGCAAATGATTTCATGGCAAGAGCCAGCCGTGACACCACCATGTTTTAAGGCTTTATCGATTTCGCCAATGCCTACGGCATAGGAAGTGGCAGCGGCATCCTGTGGCCATTCTATAGCTGAAATACGCTCTCTCAGTTGATCGATGATCGCTTGTTTGTCCTTCATACCCAAGCGCTACCATACGATAGTTTGGGCTTCAATACGGTGGGCTAGACTTCTGAGCTATTGCCGCTATCCTCGTCTTCTTCTGGTTCTGAAGCCTGCTCTTCCGTGTGTTCCTCGCTCCCTTCCTCGGTCGGCTCTTCAGTTTCCTCGGGCGCGCCCATCTCTATATCGCCTTGCGCGGCCGATCTTTCCGTATCGGCGCTATTCGATGCCTCATCTGGCTCCAGATCAGCTGCAGGTCGCCCTCCACCTGCAGCTCCTGAAGCAGAAGGAGATGGATTTTTATTCACATATTTGTAAATCATCAGTGGTACGAGAGCGCCAAAAACAATGCTCAATGCCGCAGCGGCCAGACCACCGCCTTCCTGTAACGAGGCTCCCGTATCTTCAGAAACGCCCACGCGCTTAGTCCAATTGAAAGCCCAGAAAAAATTAGCCACACCACAGGCAATACCGTAAATCGCCGCGATAGTGATGGCTCCTCGCGCATTGGCCATCCTTTCTAAAAAATCGCCGGCTACAACAGAATTTGAGCTGGAAATAAGAAAAAAAGCTGCGAGTGACCAGCACAACCAAAGCCGCCGAAAAGCCATGCGCCTACCTTCAGAAGATTTAACGACGGCTGAAACACCCGAGACCAGATTTTCATTTCAAAAAGTTTTTCGTCATGGCGACCGCGAGCGTAGCGCGGCGGGTGGCCATCCAGTTATTGACGACTACGCCGTTACTGGATGGCCACGCCCCTTTCAGGGGCTCGCCATGACGATTCATTTAATACACGCGTCGATCAGTGCATTCAAAGATAAGGAGCGGTGACTGTAGGCGTTTTTTTCCTGCGTGGTCATTTCAGCAGCGGTGAATTTATGCCCCGCAGGGATGAAAATCGGATCATAACCATGGCCGCCCTTGCCGCGGGGAGGGAAGGTCAAACGGCCCTCGACCTCTCCCAAAAAATGTTCATAATGACCATCAGGCCAAGCCAAAACCTGCACGCATTTAAAAGACGCTTTTGGATTGGCCATGATATCGGGATTTTTTGCCCACATGGCGAATACCGCCTGATGCCCCCCATGAAGCTCGGTATAGGGCGCAGTATCTAAGCCAGGAAGGCCGTGTAAGGCCGCTACTTCAACGCCCGAATCATCAGCCAACGCGGGTAATGATGTTTGCGCCGCACAGGCTCTTGCTTTGAGCAGCGCATTCTCCAAATAGGTCTTTCCGGTTTCTTCAGGCACCGGGAGCTTAAGTTCCTTGGCCGAAGTCAATGCTATGCCGAAGGGCTCGAGCATCAAAGCAATCTCACTAATCTTTCCCTGATTATGGCTAGCAATTACTAAAATTTCCTCATTAAATTTACGTGACACAAATATATACCTAAATTCTAACCTACTATGCTAAAACTCCCTCTCCCGCATGCGGGAGAGGGATCAAGGGAGAGGGCGCTCGTCCACCCTCATCCCAGCCTTCTCCCGCCAGCGGGAGAAGGAGACAAATTTTGAATATGTTTTTTATGAGATGGTTCTTCTTATTTCAATGACCTTGCCTAGAATGGCTATGCGACTGGCATCAAGTTCGATAGGGAGAAAGCTGTCATTTTCCGGTATGAGCCTAATTTTATCCTGTTTCTTTTCGAAACGCTTTACCGTTGCCTCTTCATTGTCGATTAAGGCCACCACGATGTCATTGTTATTGGCCGTACTTTGCTTCCTAGCAATAACGATATCGTTGTTTCTGATGTGGGCCTTGATCATGCTTTCGCCTTGGATCTTAAGCGCGAAAAGCTCTTCGCCTGGTGAATATTTGTTACTTAATACATAGTCTTCGACGTTTTCCGTGGCCAAGAGGGGAAGTCCTGCAGCAACTCTTCCTAACACGGGAATCTGCAGGTGAGCGCATAGGGGAGACTTTTTATGTTGGACTAAACGCCAGGTTCGTCCGGCTCGAGCCTGATGCACCAAATAGCCCTTCTTCTTGAGAGCGAGCAAGTGTTCATACGCCGTTGCCTTGTTGATGCCAAGCTCTTTTGCCAGATCCGATATGGAAGGTGGTACTTGGTGCTCTGTCCAGTATGCTTCAAGGGTGGATAGGACTCGCTTCTGTTTGTCAGTTAGTTCACGTGCCATTGCTGCCTCCCGTTTTGGCATCTTAACCATACACTCACAAGGATGAAACTGCCATATGATTGATTAGGAAAAAATAAGGCCCAGAAAATTCATGCACTTCGACAACCGTCTCGAACGCCCATGCGAGTACGAGGCGCAGTTAAGGCTGTATTGCCACAATTGATCACAGTGGCTAGCACGAAGAAAAAATCACTAAGGCAGACCATGAGCAAAAAAACTAGGGTAGTTGTTACGGTAAAAAAGGACGTTCTGGATCCGGCCGGGGTTGCAATAAAAAAAGAATTGGTGCGACAGGGTCTCGTCGACATTGCTGACGTAAGGGTTGGTAAGGTTATTGATATCACCTTTCGCCATAACGGTGATCCACAAAAACACCTATCATTGATCAAAGCCGTTTCGCATAATCTTTTGAGCAATCCAGTGGTGGAAGATTTTGCCCTGATTTCTGACGACGAGTAAAGGCATGACAGAAAACATCCGACCAGCCATCATCGTGTTTCCTGCAAGCAATTGCGAAAAGGACATGGCGCAGGTGTTGCAAGAAGTTTTTAGCCTTTCTCCCATTTTGGTTTGGCACACAGAGACGCATCTTTCCAACGACATTACTCACGTCATCCTTCCCGGAGGATTTTCCTTTGGCGACTATCTGCGCGCTGGCGCACTCGCTGCTCATTCACCGATCATGGCAGAGGTAAAAAGGCTGGCTCGTTTTGGTCTTCCCACCTTGGGCGTTTGCAACGGTTTTCAGATTTTATGCGAGGCCAAGCTATTGCCAGGAGTTCTACTACGCAATCATCACGATCGATTTGTCTGCACCGTTTCCCGTATGACCTGGTTTGGCGCACGACAAACGCACGTGCCACAAACTATACATCTTCCCATCGCTCATCGAGATGGACGCTTTTATGCCGGCGACGCCACCATCGATCGCTTACGCGAGGAAGACGGAATCGCCCTAGTCTATGACGATGCTGATGAGAATGGCGATGCACTGGTCAATGGTGCTAAAGCCTGTATTGCCGGTATTGTCGGCGGGCCAAAGAGAAACATCCTGGGCCTTATGCCACATCCCGAGCGCATGGCCTCTGAGCACATGTTGGGCAGTGATGGGCTTAGGATCCTTAAAGATTTCCTATTTGGACAGGACGATGAAAGACAAAACGATTGCAAGCTTTAGCACGTTAAGCGATCTAAGCCTTACTCATGAGCAGCACGCCCATGAGGCAGGCTTGTCGCTTGAAGAATACGACAGGATAAAGCGTCTTTTGGGGCGAGTTCCGAGCAAAGTTGAGCTTGGCATTATTGGAGCCATGTGGAGTGAGCATTGTTCTTATAAATCAAGCCGTGCTCATCTTTCCAAATTGCCCGTGAGCGGCCCTCAGGTATTGGTGGGCCCGGGTGAAAATGCTGGCGCCATCGACATCGGCGATGGTTTAGCCATTGTTTTTAAAATTGAAAGCCATAACCATCCGAGTTTCATCGAGCCATTTCAAGGCGCAGCAACTGGCGTGGGTGGAATCTTAAGAGATATTTTTACCATGGGCGCTCGCCCCTTTGCTCTGGCCAATCTTCTGCGGTTCGGCAAACCTTCGCAAAAGAGAGTGCCTTTCCTTCTCAATGGCGTCGTCGGCGGTATTGCAAGTTACGGCAACTGTTTTGGCGTGCCCACGGTGATGAGCAACGTTGACTTTCATGAAAGTTATGATGGCAATAACCTGGTTAACGCATTTGCCATTGGCGTGGTCCAGAAGGAAGACATTTTTTTCGGCCGAGCTTCGGGGGTGAAAAACCGCGTACTTTACGTCGGTGCCAAGACCGGTAGAGATGGCATCATGGGTGCCGTAATGGCCTCAGATACGTTTATGGAAGATGCCAAAAGCAAAAGACCGACGGTGCAAGTAGGTGATCCCTTCATCGAGAAACTATTGTTGGAAGCTTGTCTTCTGGCTTTTAAGGAAAAGCTCGTTGTCGGCGTGCAAGATATGGGAGCGGCCGGGCTCACTTGTTCCATCTTTGAGATGGCCAATCGCGCATCAACCGGCCTTGCCATAAACCTAGACCACGTGCCCTTGCGCGACGAAACCATGACGGCCTACGACATCATGCTGTCGGAAAGCCAGGAGCGCATGCTCATGGTAGTGGCACCAAAAGACGTTGCTCGCTTAAAACAGATCTTTGAGCATTTTGGTTTGGATTGTGCAGACATTGGTCATGTCTCGGGCGACGGCATCGTGCGTATTCATCATAAGGGTCATGATGTGGTAGAACTTTCTGCCACGCTGATCATCGAGAACGCGCCACGCTATCGTCGGAGCTATATAAGCGAGATTCCTGCATTAAGACAATCCATCAAGGATGGCGTGAATGTCGATGTGGCTACCGCTGTAGAGAGCTTCAAAAATGACCTCGGACAAAAAGATCTCACCTACATAACGTCGCAGTTCGACCATCACATCGGCCTCGCCACCATTGTGGGCCCGAACGTTGCCGACGCGGTTTTGATTAAAGTGCCGAACAGCCGTAAAGCCGTTGCGCTATCGCTAGTGTCCCACGGCAAGCTGTGCAAGATCCATGCCATGGAAGGTGCGCGTCGGCTGATTTTTCAGGCGGCCTTGGAAGTAAGTACACAAGGAGCTGAGCCGGTCGGCATTACCAATTGCCTAAACTTCGGCTCGCCTGAAAATGTTCCCGTGATGACCGATTTGAAACACGCGATTGACGGCATGGCTCAGGCAGCAACGAGCCTCTCTGTTCCCGTGGTCTCAGGCAATGTCAGCCTTTACAATGAGACCAAGGGTCAGCCCATCCTACCCACCCTCGCTATTTGTCTCGTGGGTTTAGCTGATACGCCATCGTGCTACACCAAATTTAGCCGTGCTAAAGAAAACCACAGGCTTGTTCTCCTCGGCGAGCTTCCCGACGACTACACCGGCGCAGAAGCGGTGATTGACGAGCTGCCAAGCGGCATGAGTCCGAAACCATGGGATGGCGATTTTATCCTGTGCATGGCTGCGATTCTTAGGCGTGGTGTGCTCGACGATCTGATCGATTGTGCTTCGGTAGTGGGTCGCGGCGGTCTATTGCTTTCGCTGATCAAGATTATGGCGGGCAGCGGCCTTGGTGCTGACTTAGATCTTGCTTCCATTTGTCCTAGAGATGAGCTTTCACTTGCGCTTTTGTCGGAAGACGCCCCCCGGGTCTTGCTGGCCATGAGCGAAGACAAATTTGCCGCCCTGGCCAAGCTTTGTGAGAACCTAGTGCCGATAAACGCCCTTGGTCGCCTCCACGGCGACGAGTTTGCCATCAAGCACCAAGGACAAATAATTTTCAGCGAGCAAAAAAATGTTCTTATCGCCAATTTCGCGACGAGTTTAGAGGAATACCTTGCCAGCCATTGATAATGAATTAGACGGCTTTCGCGACCGTTGCGGTGTCGTGGGGATTTTTGGCAATAGGGAAGCGTCCCACCGAGTATATCTGGCGCTTCATGCCCTGCAGCACCGTGGTCAGGACTCGGCCGGCATTGTGTCGTATCAGAAAGGCCATTTTTTTCGCGAAGTGGGCTTAGGTCTGGTGTCCGACGTTTTTAACCAAGACAACCTTAAAGGTTTGAAAGGCCATCTGGCCGTTGGCCATGTGCGCTACACCACGGCGGGTGACTCGGGTTTGCGCGACGCCCAACCCATAGCGGCCAAGACCGGCAACGGACTTTTGGCCATCGCTCACAACGGCAACTTGGTAAACGCCCAGTTTTTACGCGATCAGCTTGAGCGTGAAGGGGCGATATTTCATGCGCAGTCCGATACGGAAGTTATCTGCCATCTCTTCGCCAAATCTCGCCATTCTCATGTCATCGCCTGTTTGCGCGACGCTTTGGAAAAGCTGAAGGGTGCTTTTTCGCTATGCATGATCATCGAAGGCAAATTGGTTGGCGTGCGCGATCCATTGGGCATAAGGCCGTTATTTTTAGGAAAACTCGATCACGGTTTTGTTATCGCATCAGAAGACTGTAGTTTCGCCTTGGTCGGTGCTGAACTAATTCGCGAAATCGAACCGGGGGAAATGGTGGTAATCGACGACAGGGCAGTCGAGAGTTTTAATCTGGTGGATCGGAGTATCCGACCAAGCGCGCCCTGTATTTTTGAGCATGTGTATTTTGCCCGTCCCGATAGTCACGTTTTTGGCCAGTCAGTCTATGTGACAAGAAAAAGACTCGGGAGAGAGCTTGCCAAAGAGAGTCCCGCTCAGGCAGACGTGGTTATTGCCGTGCCCGATTCCGGCGTGCTGTCGGCCATGGGCTTTGCCCAGTTTTGTGGCCTTCCTTACGACATCGGTTTGGTCCGCAATCACTATGTGGGAAGAACTTTTATTGAGCCTCACGATCGCATTCGCCATTTCGGCGTCAAACTCAAACTCAATCCCGTAAAAGAAGTGGTATCTGGAAAACGTCTCGCCGTTGTCGACGACAGCATTGTTCGTGGCACCACGAGCCAAAAAATTGTCGCGCTGCTCAGAAAGGCAGGGGCCACGGAGATTCACATGCGCATCAGCGCGCCCATGACCACCCACCCCTGCCACTACGGC
>DASPVU010000256.1:0-6023 GCA_035622215.1 Myxococcota bacterium
GGTGGATATTAAGCGGATTGGCGTTGTTGGTGCGGGACAGATGGGCGCAGGTATTGCCCAGGTGGCAGCCTCGGCCGGATATTCTTGTGCGGTAACCGATATTCGCAACGACGCCTTAGTTACCGGTGCAAAAACGGTGGAGAAAAGTTTAGCAAAACTTTTGGCCAAGGGCTTGATCGATAACAAAAATGAGATCGTAGATCGCATTCAGTGGCATGCCGACATGGAAAGGCTTAGGCAATGCGATTTGGCAATTGAAGCGGTGGTAGAGAATGAAGGCGTCAAAAAAGAGGTGTTGCGCGCGCTCGATTCCGTCCTCAAAGAGGAAGCAATAATTGCCACCAATACGTCGTCGATCTCTATCACTCGCTTGGCCAATGCCACAACGCGCCCGGAAAAATTTATTGGCATGCATTTTATGAATCCTGTGCCATTAATGAACCTGGTGGAAATTATTCGTGGACATCATACTAAGGATGAAACGGTGCTCGCCATCAAGACGGTTGCGGAGAAAATGGGCAAGACCTCGACGACATCCCACGATTTTCCAGGCTTTATCGCCAATCGTATATTGATGCCCATGATCAACGAAGCCTTTTATGCGCTGATGGAAAACGTGGCAGATGCGAGCGACATTGATTTAACTATGAAGCTCGGGTGTAATATGCCCATGGGCCCGCTGGCTCTTGCCGACATGATAGGCCTGGATACTTGTCTTGCCATAATCGAAGTCATGCACGATGGTTTGGGAGACGACAAATACCGACCGTGTCCGCTTCTTAGGAAATACGTTGAAGCGGGACTATTTGGCAGAAAAACCAAAGCCGGTGTCTATAGCTATCAAACAACTTAAGGAAATTTTGTGGCATACGAATATCTCATATTAGAAGACAAGGGTCACACGAGAATACTCACCATCTCACGACCCAAGGTTCATAATGCGCTCAACAAAAAAGTGCTTTTGGATATTGAAAGAGCTTTTTCTGAGATCGAGCAACATCGGAATATTCGTTGTGTGGTGATAACCGGAGCGGGCGAGAAGAGTTTTATCGCCGGTGCGGATATCAACGAGTTAAAGACGCTGTCTTCGCTTGAAGCGGAAGCGCTTTCTGGCCTTGGTCATCGTGTGATGGATTTCATCGCTAATCTGAAAATTCCCGTCATCGCTGCGGTCAACGGCTATGCCCTAGGAGGAGGACTAGAGCTTGCTTTAGCATGTGATTTCATCTATGCGTCAGAAAATGCGTCCTTCGGCTTGGTGGAAGCTAAATTGGGTTTGATCCCTGGCTTTGGTGGAATTGCTCGACTGACCAGACGGGTAGGTAATGCCTACGCCAAGGAGATGATCTTCTCTGGATCGCAAATCAATGCCAGCGAAGCCTTGCGCATTGGGCTCGCAAATAGAGTCGTAGCAGAGGGCGAGGTTTTGGAAGCGGCAAAGAATCTCGCAGACAAGATTAGCGAGCGCGGTCCTTACGCGGTAAGCTTGGCAAAGAAACTTCTTAGGGAAGCAGAAGCTGCAAGCGTGACCACCGCCAATGCTCTTGAGCGCCTGGGCTTTGGTCTGATCTTTTCAACGCGCGACCATCAGGAAGGTATTAACGCATTCTTGGAAAAGCGGGCTGCAACCTTTGAGGGCGCATAAATCGGATTATGTTCTGTTGACCTTTAGTTTTTGGATGCCATTTTGAGGATAATTTTTCTCCATTTGACTTCGATTTTGCAGGGAATATCATGCATATTTCCAAAAAAGCGAAGTCAAATGGAGAAAAATTAGACCAAAATGGAGCCAAAAACTAAAGGTCAACAGAGCCTAGGGAGCGCACGATGTTTTGTGAAGATACCCATGAACTTCTCAAAGGCACCTGCCGTCAGTTTGCTCAAAAAAGATTGATGCCCAAGGCGGCGGAGTTCGATCAGAACCATAGTTTTCCCAAAGATGAAGTTAAAGAGCTCGGTCCCTTAGGTTTGATGGGAGTGTTCGTCCCGGAAAATTATGGCGGAGCGGGCTTAGACGCTTTGGCCTACGCCATTGCGATAGAAGAAATAAGCGCCGGCTGTGCGTCTACCGGAGTTATTATGAGCGTAAATAATTCGCTATATTGCGACCCGGTTTTACGATTTGGCGATGAGCAACAAAAGCTGGCCTTTTTGCTGCCCTTCGCCTCGGGCAGAAAATTGGGCTGTTTTGCTTTAAGCGAGCCGGGCAACGGCTCTGATGCGGCAGCCATGTCTACCACGGCGCAGGATGCTGGTGATTCTTTTATTCTGAACGGCACCAAGGCTTGGATAACCAATGGCTACGAAGCTGACGCAGCTATTGTTTTTGCCTCGGTTGACCGCAGCCTAAAACACAAAGGCGTAATAGCGATTTTGGTGGACATGCCATCATGTGGGTTAACCTTAGGGAAAAATGAGGATAAGTTAGGAATTCGCGCGACGTCGACCTGTAATCTGATTTTTGAGGATTGCCGCGTTCCGAAAGCTAATCTGTTGGGCGAAGTGGGTGACGGGTTTCGCATCGCTATGTCTGTGCTAGATGGTGGGCGGATAGGGATAGCGGCGCAGGCCTTGGGCATTGGTCGCGCGGCTTTGGAGGCGTCGGCCAAATATGCTAATGAACGTAGAGCTTTTGGCAAAAGGCTTGCGGAATTGCCCTCGATTCAAAATAAGTTTGCGGATATGGCGACGAGGCTCGATGCTGCCCGCCTGTTGACCCATCGCGCAGCCGTGCTCAAGGACAGAGGGCAAGACTTTACCAAAGAGGGCGCCATGGCCAAGCTTATGGCATCGGAAACGGCTACTTTTGTCGCGCATCAAGCCATGCAGGTCTTTGGCGGCAATGGTTATGTCACAGAATATCCCGTGGAGCGCCATTATCGTGATGCTCGGATAACGGAAATATACGAAGGCACTAGTGAAATCCAACGGCTGGTTGTTGGTACGCGGGTGCTCAAGGAATTCGCGCCTGCGATGCTGTAACCAAAGCATGTTCCAATTTTTTACCAAGCCGCCTCATCTGCCATAGCATGTTATTAGTGGTATCGGTTAAAGCCCTTGGAGCGTTGATGCATGCAAAGTATTATGAAACTTCCCCCAAAAATTAGGCTCATGGAGGTCGGGCCGCGGGATGGGCTGCAAAACGAGGCCTCTATTGTCGACACTATCAGCAAAATAAATTTCATTGAGAACTTGGTGGAGGCAGGCCTAAAGCGCATAGAAATTACGGCATTTGTCAGTCCCTTATGGATACCGCCATTGGCGGACCAATATGAAGTAGCGTTAGGAATTAAGCGGGTGCCCGGAGTGAGTTACGCAGCACTCGTACCAAATGTGAAGGGCTATGAACGAGCAGTGGCTGCTGGCGTAAATGAGGTCTCCGTAGTTGTGGCAGCGTCCAATACTCATAATTTGAAAAACTTAAACGGCGATACGAAAAAAGTCATGGAGCGCTACCATGAAGTAGCCAAGCGAGCGCGGCAAGATAAAGTTCCGTTTCGCGCATATATTTCCTGCGGCTTCGGTTGCTCCTATGAGGGAGAAGTCGCGGTTTCAGCAGTTCTAAACTTGGCAAGTAAACTTCTTGAGTTTGGCGCCTATGAAATTGCCTTAAGCGATACCATTGGTGTGGCCTCACCCTTGGATACGATGAAGGTATTGGAGGCGGCGCTTTTAGAGATTGCCCAAGACAAAATCGCTCTGCATATGCACGACACTCGCGGGCTGGCTTTGGCTAATATCTTTGCTGCTTTAACATTAGGAATTGGGTCATTCGATGCCTCAGCCGGCGGCCTTGGGGGCTGTCCTTATGCCCCTGGCGCTTCTGGCAATGTTGCAACAGAGGATTTAGTTTATATGCTTGAGGCCATGGGCTTAGATACCGGGGTTTCCTTGGAAAAGTTATGTGACACATCTTTGCAAATGGAGAAGATTTTGGGAAGAAAGCTGCCCGCCAAGTTAATTGCTGGTCGTCGCACAGTGAGAACATGAAACGTGCTGAATTATAAGATATTATTTTTTGTGCCATGGGCAGTAATTATTTTATTAAATAATTGTAGCTCTTCCTGTCGTCCTTCTCAGTTGATCGTGCGTTCAGTAATTATTGAACTGCCGGCCCATATGCCAAGCCTTAGTAAAAATTTTGATCGAGATCAGTTATCGCTACTGGTCAAGAAGGCCATCAATCAGCATGAGCATTTCAAGTTTGATGAGACCTATAGCAAGGGTGGATTGCTTAGGCTCTCTCTCATTGCGCCAAGCGAAAGAGCGTCTTCGCTTCTCGTGATAGCCGCCCTGGTTCTTTCCGATCATGGTGAGACCAAGGAATATAAATCTAATGCCTCCATTAAAATAAATGAGGGCATTATTTCGGGTGCTGACGTTTCAACCGCCATTAACCGAGTCCTGGAAAACCTTTATTATGTCTACAGCGGCAGGGCGGTTAATTACGAGGAGTATGTCGAAGCAATTGAGGCGGCGAAAAACGGCAGACCTAGCCCCCAGGCAGATCTATTAAACGCTATTGCGGTAATCGGCGATGCAAAAGAACTTAAAGCGGTAAAACCTTTGTCGGAACTGATGACCAAAACCGACGACTTGGCTATCGGTAACGCTTGTCTCATCGCGTTAACGGAAATCGGCCGAGAAGAAGCTATGCCTGCGATTATTGATTATGTGGAAAGAAAGCCTTCCATATTCAGACGGCAGGCCATCATCGCTGCCAGACGCATTGGATCGAAGCTTTCAGCCGAATGGCTTTTGGTGATGGCCTATGGCCATGACGATCCGGTAGTTCGCAAGGAAGCCTTTGACGCACTTCAGGTGGTTGAGGAAAAACTATGACCAAAAAAATACAGCGATTGAGGAGCGATTATGGCAGGCAAGCTGATTGTTATTGAAGGAATGGATGGAACGGGTACCACTACGCAAGCGAAAATGCTCGCTACTAAGCTTTTAGCATTGAATGCCTCAGTGGTGGAGAGTGCTGAGCCAACCGATTCGGGAATCGGACAAGAGATTCGAAGACTTTTGGCCTTGCCCCTGGACAAGGAGCATGATCTATTAGTGAGCCTTGCGCTGTGTTTTGCCGCCGACCGCATGCAACACGTAAGCAACGTGATAGCGCCGGGGCTAAAAGATAAGGACTTCGTTTTGCTGGATCGCTACGTGTTATCAAGTCTGGTCTACCAGGGCCTTCACATTCCTACCGCCTTTGTAAAAGAAATTAATCGCTTTGCACCGAAGCCCGATCTGACCCTCATTCTCGATCTTGATGTGACGTTGGCTCATGAACGGCTGTCTCTTAGAGCCAAGCGCAGAGATTTTTACGAAACGCCATCTACCCTGGAGAAGATTCGCTCACGTTATTTGCATTTTGCCAAAGACGAACCAGCAGGAACGACGGTATTGATTGATGCAAGCGGCAGCGTGGAAGAAGTTAATTCCCATATTTTATATGTCCTGCGTGAGAAGCGCCTCTTTTAAGGTGGCATGAGATGGGCATCGCCACTTTGCGCTGCGGCAATACGCCTTTGGTCAGAGGCCATAAGACCTGGATCATGGGGATCTTGAATGTAACCCCCGACAGTTTTTCCGATGGCGGCGATTTTTATGACACTCAAGCTGCCATTGCGCATGGGCTAGAACTTGCGGCAAACGGCGCCGATATCATAGATGTCGGCGGCGTCTCCACTGCGCCAAATGCCAAGTCGGTGAGTGCTGAGCAAGAGCATCAGCGGGTCATTCCTGTGATTAAAGGGCTTAATGGCAAGGGGATTACGGCCATCTCCATTGACACAACGCGTGCAGATGTGGCCCTCGCCGCACTAGAGGCGGGAGCTTCTTGGATTAATGATCAGTCCGCAGGCCTTTTCGATCCCGATATGCCGTCCGCCATGGCCAAAGCCGATGGCGTGGTCATCATGCATAATGGCGGTGGAGTAGCCTCGGGCGTCTTGGCTGGTGAAAGCGTTTTTTATGCCGATATCATTGATACATTGCGAAAATTTTTCCACAGGCGCTTA
>DASPVU010000257.1:0-5823 GCA_035622215.1 Myxococcota bacterium
TAGTACGAGAGGACCGGGTTGGACGAACCTCTTGTGAACCGGTTATCGCGCCAGCGGTACAGCCGGGTAGCTATGTTCGGACGGGATAACCGCTGAAAGCATCTAAGCGGGAAGCCTCTCCCAAGATGAGATCTCCCGAGCCGTGAGGCTCCTAAAGACCCCTTGTAGACTACGAGGTGATAGGCCAGAGGTGGAAGCGCAGTAATGTGTGAAGCTGACTGGTACTAATAGGTCGTGAGGTTTAGTATCTCCAGGCGAGGCCAAGGTTATTGCGTAACCTTGGTGAATGATAAATCACAGCAAACAATATTGAGCAAAGTTTGGTTTTAGGGTTTTGGTTTAGAAGAATTTGACGATTTGACGCTTTTCGGTGGTTATAGCGGTGGGGTCACACCCGATCTCATCCCGAACTCGGAAGTTAAGTCCACCTGCGCCGATGGTACTGCACGTGTCATGTGTGGGAGAGTAGGACGCCGCCGAATTTTGTTTTTCCCTCTACGAAAGTAGAGGGTTTTTTTTTGCGGTGTGGCGAAACGAAATTTCGCGAGAGGAAATTGCTTCAGTGAAGTTTGCCGGCGGTTGACGGGGATCGGTTTGGAGTTTAATTGCATCGATAACCAGACTAAAATTGGAGATTGTCGATGAAGATGAAAACGTTAGTAAAATTACTGTCGATGACGGGCCTTATTATTTCGATCGAGGGCGCATTTGCGGCCGACGCTCCGGAAATTTCGTGGACAAAAGAAGTGTTGATCGCGCAGATGTTGAAAAAACTGGTGCCAGAAACTTTCAAAGAAGAAACGGAGTATTTTCGCGGCGCGTTGGAAGCATACGACTTCAGCGAGTTGGCGAGCGCAAAGAGCTTGATGCGCGATGCGACGGATTTTTCGTCTAAAATTGATGCCAATGAGTTTGAGCCAAGAGAGTATATTATAAATACCAATGACGTGATGTTTAGGCAGCTTGCGGAGAGAAGGGAAAGAGAAGAGCTCTATTCATACATGCCATTTCTCAGAGAAGCAGGGGATACAAATGTTTCACGAGAAACATCGCGCCGCGTCCGGTGGGCGAAGGCTATTTTGGATAAGCCCGCCACGCATGACGCCGGTGTGTCGTGCTGGGTGCTAATTAATAAAATAATTGAGTTAGTGCCTCATGATTTTGACGACGAATTGATGAGGCATATGAAGTTGTGGCTAGCGGGGCGTGAAGAGACGAAAAGAATTGAGTTGGTGACAGCGCGCGTGGAGAAGGTTTTTAACTACCTTGAGTTCAGCAAATATGTGATGGTAGCCGGAAGTAATCGAGTCGCGTTTTTTAACAAACTTGACTCGTATTCCAATGAGAAATTTGAACGTATGAGGCGAATTGCGCCGGTTATATTTGAAAAGAATAGCGCGATTGGCGGGTCAATGACAGCGGCAAACTTAATATGGGAAATAATATGTCGTATTAAACCCGACCAACAGGCTTCGTTTTTAGAGAGAGTTAAGCCGAGATTGGCGGGGTTGAGTTTCGAGGAGCGAATCAAGCTGATCAAAACGGAACTAGAATTGCCTAAATCTTAGGCTTTGTTGACGGATTAACCCCGCGAGTAGGGACGCTAACGACTTGCAAAGAATTGGTTTGCGAAAAGAAGGACCGCAATTCGGCTTATTCTGATCCTTAGAATTAGTACGCGTATGATATGTATTAATTATGAGTAAGTTGATTGCGGCATTATTGTTTTTATTTGTTGGCTTGTCGTGCGGCAAACCAAACGAGACTTATATTCCAAGTGAGCCTCCTGAGCATTCGCATGCTTTGGAGCCGCTCATAAAAGAAGGAAAGGTAGAGATAACTCGGGATGGATCTTTGGAAGTGATCTCGGTATTTGGACCTAACCAATATCAAACCACCGGTACCTTTGATTGCTGGATTCATGCGCCATTTAATGCGTGGCGACTTTTTGAGGGTAATTCAATAGAGTCGTTTGCAGGAAAAGATTGGGAGGCAAACCTCGTTAAAGAGATTGAAAAATTCAAAAAGGAGAGGGGCATAACGGAACGTAGGCGAGCGTATACGGGAGCGCGTCAGTGTCTTACACAAGCTCAAATATTGAAGCCAATGGCTAATAGCCCAGACTTTTTTCAGATTCAGGTTACCAATAATAAACTCTATTTGGAAAAAGACGGCGAAAAAGGACTGTTTTCTCTTAACCCTTCCCTGAATGCCGATTTACGCCGGCTGACCAAGGCTGACTATGCGTATTTTTCAACAGATCCCAAGGGCAAGAATGACCTCGCGAGTTTTGTTGATTACCTAAAAAACTGCACTGCGATTCTTCGTCTGACTTCAGTGGATCTTTTGGGTCTCAGCGACAAATGCGTCGCGGCATTGAATGAAAAAATCGCGCATAATACCTACACTGATAACGCTATAAAGACCACGATCGACGATTACTTGGCTGGCAAGGATCTGGAACTTGTGAGGAAGATAAACCCCTACATTACCTATCATCAATTAATGAAGGACTTTAGAGACAAGATAGAGAGGCTTCGAAGCGGCCATCAACAGATAATCACTTTAGGCATTAACGATCGCAGCGAATATCCTTTAGACCACCTGATGGCGGCGAAGATTTTGCCGCCCACCGCCGACACAATCATTGTTGTTAACTCAGAAAACCGACATCTTGGCGCCATCAAGACGCTCAAGATGCTGCAGCAGATATTTAATTTGCCGTTACCCGAAGAGCTGAAATGAGGATATGGAATTATCGATGTCCACAATCGCGGCTGGCTAGTAAATTTTTGCGGCTAGGATAAAAAGGCTGTATCTTTCTCATGGGTTCGTCTTGTAAATTATTTTGATATGATGGTTATATGACGACTAAAAGCTTAAAGTATTTTCTGGTATTGGCGACTTATTCTTTTATACTTATTTCCTCTGAAGCAGAACATGAAAAAGCAAAACCTGAGTTAGGGCTAAAATATATTCTTTCATGGCCAATTGAGAAGCCACCGAGTCATGGGGGAGCCGTCGCTATAGAATATGCTCTGGCCAAGTATTTCTCTCTAGCTGGTGAGCTGGGAATTAGATGGATACACTTCACTGTCGCGGAATTTACGGGCAAAACGCATGATGAGAAAGCTCTCGATATTTCTGTAACGGTTATACCTAAGGTAATAATCCCAGTAGTGCTGGAAAATGCCACTCTTGTGCCTTATGTTGGATTGCCCCTTGGTATCTCGCCGGTAAATCTCGTAAATGGTAAAAATTCACAAGGCTTTGGTTTCGGCTTAATAGTTGGCATGAAATACTATTTTACCGAGAACTGGGGAGCCAATTTTGATTTTGGCGCGCAGGCAGACTTTCGAAGTGCCCAACCACCTTACATTTTGGGTGGGTTGCGACCAAGCTTAGGCCTGCTTTACTCCTTCTAGCCGTAAGCTGCGCTATGCTACCTATCAGGTTCCCGTTACCGAGAGAGCTAAAGTAACGATATGAAACTAGCGCTAAAAATTAATGCCATTAATGTATCTTTGTTGTTCGCGCTTGGCTGCGGAAATATCGGCTCGGAAAAGAGTGTCGCAAGGGCTAATGAGTTTGAGCAAGCCCTCACAAAACTGGATGGAGCGGTGATTGATAAGGATTTGGCGAGAAAAATATTTCAGCTCAGAGTGTTATCCCAAAAGACCGACGAGTGCAGTATGCATCAGAAGAGAAATCTTCTCTTCGCGTGGGCCATGTTTGAAGGAAAACTTGGTGACTTAGAGCGGGAATATGCTCGCATGGTGGATGAAAATCTCTTTGAACAGACTGCGCCTTTACAGCGTAGACCTAACGGCTAGCAATATTTATGCTTGTCTCTTTGCCCAATTTTTTGTTTGCGATTCGCGCTAATATGCCCGATATTATCGCTCATCGCGCACAAAAACCTGGGCAAACATCCTGCGCATAAATATTCCTACCCGTTAGGTCTACGCTGTAACGAAATGCGCAATCGATAGTGCGAGCGGCGCCAGAATGGAGCCGGATTTAAAAAAATTCATCCACGATCAAGCCGATTTTTCTGCATATTTGCCAAGCCAATCTGACAAAGTAATCAATCAGGTAATTACCTTCCAGAAAGCTATTCATGACATATTTTTTGGATTTCGGGCGGCGTATAATCTTTTGAACCGAGAGTTGCATAACTATGAGCCTGAAAAAGGCGAAGAAGAGAAATTTGATAGCGCTAACTTGGTGGTAGCCGGCTTCGGTTATCCACATAAGAACATTGAGATCGAAAAGCTGTTTACCCAAGCACTGCGAGCGTCTGAGGGCCACGACGTTTTAATCCCGATTGCTATCACTCTTAATTCAACTGACACGATATTGCATGCGGTAAGTATGCTTATACGCCGATCAGCCAGCGGATTTAATTATATATTTATGGACCCTCTCAATTGGAAATTTTCGGGACACCAAAATTACCAAAAGATCATTGATTCGATTAGACGATTGGTTGAAAATCCCCAGTACTTCAAAGAAGCGCTTATACGGTCAGGTTTTTTTGCCGCTAAGCGCTTTTCGGGCCAAGCAGGCGTTACCGCACTTGCCTTATTTAGTTATGTTGAACTTTTGGAAAATCTGAATCTTCTAGACGATGGTTTCTTTATTAAGGTCTATAAAACGTCTGCTTGCGAATTGATCAAGAATCTCGGCGAGACTCCGATACAAATCAGCTTGAAACTCGACGATGAAGGCTTGCAAAAACGAGTAGTGCCAGATGCGCGACAGGAGCTTGATAATCGCTTCAAATGCCATAGACAGTTGTCATCACGTTGAGATGCTCAGAGGCGTGATACTTAGGGCGCTAATCCCGTAGGCCTAGTGATATTCGGTGACAGGCGGTGCTACCGTTTTAGATGGCACGCAGTATTGGTGGGGGCGACAGCCTAGTAGTAATATTTATGTAAGATCACCTGTGCCAAGGTGAGCTGCATCAATGTTGAACTGAAAAGGTCGGGCCGAAGCACCTTTCTTGGGTTTGTCGTTTATTGGGAAGAAACCTTAACAGTTGTAAAACCCACGCCCTGAAACATATTGTCATCGCGAGCCCAGGTTCTGGACCCTCGTGTTTGTGGGGCTTGCAGCAGTAAAATAAATTATTAACAAGGTTGAAGTAATCTGAAGTTTTTGCGTAAGATTTTTCTATGAAGGTGAGCATAGGAAAAGCAGCGGGAGTATTAGGGGTTTGTCGGCACACTCTTCGGCGCTGGGAAGATGAGGGTAGACTCTCTTGTGAGCGCACGGCCAGTGGTCACCGTCGGTATGATCTGTCTCGGCTCACGAATCGAAAGAGGGCGGCAGACATTCTCCTCTCCAAAAAAACCTACGCCTACGCCCGCGTATCAAGCCACGACCAAAAAGACGATTTGGTTCGGCAAATTCAGATGCTCGAGATATTCTGTTCGGCCCATGGCTGGAGTTATGAAGTGATCTCCGATTTGGGCTCGGGGATGAACTATAAAAAACGAGGTCTCAAAAAACTCTTGGAAGCTGTCGATCAAGGGCAGATCGGGCGCCTTGTCTTAACGCATAAAGATCGATTGCTTCGTTTTGGTTCGGAACTTATTTTTGGTTTGTGCGAAGCGCGATCAGTGGAAATCGTGATCATGAATCAAGGCAATGAGCCTTCATTTGAAGAAGAACTCGCGCAAGATGTTTTGGAAATCATCACGGTATTTTCCGCCCGCTTATACGGCAGCCGAAGCAAAAAAAATAAGCAACTTTTAAATAATCTAAAGGATGCGGCGGAGGCGGTTTGTGGCTAGTACAACCTGCGTCTTAAAGCTC